>NZ_VDFS01000028.1:0-5497 GCF_006151955.1 Georgenia sp. 311
GGCTCCTCGCCCTCGCCGCCCCCAGCACCAACGGCCCGGCGCGCGCCGGCGCCGACCGCCCTATCGCACCATCCATCGAAAGAGACTCAGCATGAGTGACAGCACCGCCCCCGCCACCACCCCCGCCGGCAAGGAGCGGGTCGTCCTCGCCTACTCCGGCGGGCTGGACACCTCGGTGGCCATCGGCTGGATCGGCGAGCAGACCGGCACCGAGGTCATCGCCGTGGCCGTCGACGTCGGCCAGGGCGGGGAGGACCTCGACGTCATCCGCCAGCGCGCGCTCGACTGCGGTGCGGTGGAGGCCTACGTCGCCGACGCACGCGAGGAGTTCGCCACCGAGTACTGCATGCCGGCGCTCAAGGCCAACGCCCTCTACCAGGACCGCTACCCGGTGGTCTCGGCGCTCTCGCGCCCCGTCATCGTCAAGCACCTCGTGCGCGCCGCACGCCAGTTCGGCGCCACGACCGTGGCCCACGGCTGCACCGGCAAGGGCAACGACCAGGTCCGCTTCGAGGTCGGCATCACCTCCCTCGCCCCGGACCTCAAGTGCCTGGCCCCGGTCCGCGACCTCGCCCTCACCCGCGACGTCGCCATCGACTACGCCCAGCGCCACCAGCTGCCGATCGAGACGACGAAGAACAACCCGTTCTCCATCGACCAGAACGTGTGGGGCCGCGCGATCGAGACCGGCTTCCTCGAGGACATCTGGAACGCCCCGACCAAGGACGTCTACAGCTACACCGACGACCCGGCCTTCCCGCCGGTCCCCGACGAGGTCGTCATCACCTTCAAGGAGGGCGTGCCCGTCGCGCTCGACGGCGTCCCGGTCACCCCGCTCCAGGCGATCCAGGAGCTCAACCGCCGCGCCGGCGCCCAGGGCGTGGGTCGCATCGACATCGTCGAGGACCGCCTCGTGGGCATCAAGTCCCGCGAGGTCTACGAGGCCCCCGGCGCGATCGCGCTCATCACCGCCCACCAGGAGCTGGAGAACGTCACCGTCGAGCGTGAGCAGGCCCGCTTCAAGAAGGGCGTGGACCAGCGCTGGACCGAGCTGGTCTACGACGGCCAGTGGTTCTCCCCGCTCAAGCGCTCCCTCGACGTCTTCATCGACGACACCCAGCGCTACGTCTCCGGCGAGATCCGGCTGCTCCTGCACGGGGGCCGCGCCGTGGTCACCGGCCGCCGCAGCGACTCCAGCCTCTACGACTTCAACCTCGCCACCTACGACTCCGGCGACACCTTCGACCAGTCCAACGCCAAGGGCTTCATCGAGATCTACGGCCTCACCGCCAAGCTCGCCGCCGCCCGTGACGTCGTCTTCGGCAACGCCGTCGACCTCGGGCAGGGCACCTTGGAGGTCTCCGACCATGGGTGAGTCCCCCCTGAGCCTGTGGGGCGGCCGCTTCAGCGGTGGGCCGGCCGACGCGCTCACCGAGCTGTCGCGCTCCACGCAGTTCGACTGGCGGCTCGCGCGCCACGACATCGCCGGCTCCCGGGCGCACGCCCGTGCGCTCGCGGGTGCCGGGCTGCTCGACCAGGCAGAGCTCGACGGGATGCTCGCGGCGCTCGACCGCCTCGAGGGCGACGTCGTCTCCGGCGCCTTCGGGCCGCGGCCGGAGGACGAGGACGTGCACACCGCGCTCGAGCGCGGGCTCATCGAGCGGGCCGGGCCCGCGCTGGGCGGCAAGCTGCGCGCGGGCCGCTCCCGCAACGACCAGATCGCCACGCTCGTGCGCTCCTACCTGCGCGAGCAGGCGCGGCTGCTCGCCGGCGGGGTGCTCGACGTCGTCACGGCCCTCACCGAGCAGGCGGCCGCCCACCCGGGCGCGGTCATGCCGGGGCGCACCCACCTGCAGCACGCCCAGCCGCTGCTGCTGGCCCACCACCTGCTCGCCCACGCGTGGCCCCTGCTGCGTGACGTGCAGCGGTGGGTGGACTGGGACGCCCGCGCGGCGGTCTCGCCCTACGGCTCCGGCGCGCTCGCCGGCTCGTCCCTCGGGCTGGACCCGCGCGCCGTCGCGGCGGACCTCGGCTTCAGCGACTCGGTGGAGAACTCCATCGACGGCACCGCCGCGCGCGACGTCGTCGCCGAGTTCGCGTTCGTCGCGGCCATGGTGGGCGTCAACCTCTCGCGGATCAGCGAGGACGTCATCATCTGGGCGACCAAGGAGTTCGGCTTCGCCCGGCTCGACGACGCGTTCTCCACCGGCTCCTCGATCATGCCGCAGAAGAAGAACCCCGACGTCGCCGAGCTGGCGCGCGGCAAGGCCGGGCGCCTCATCGGCGACCTCACCGGTCTGCTCGCCACGCTCAAGGGCCTGCCGCTGGCCTACAACCGCGACCTGCAGGAGGACAAGGAGCCCGTGTTCGACGGCGTCGACACGCTCTCGGTGCTCCTGCCTGCGGTCTCGGGCATGGTCGCCACGCTGACCTTCGACACCGCCCGCATGGCCGAGCTCGCGCCCCAGGGGTTCTCCCTGGCCACCGACATCGCCGAGTGGCTCGTGCGTGAGGGGGTCGCCTTCCGCGACGCGCACGAGATCGCGGGGGAGTGCGTGCGGGTGTGTGAGGCCGCGGGCAAGGAGCTGTGGGACCTCACCGACGACGAGCTCGCCGCGATCTCCCCGCACCTCACCCCGCAGGTGCGTTCCGTGCTCAGCGTCGAGGGCTCGGTCGCCTCGCGCAACGGCCGCGGCGGCACCGCCCCGGACCGGGTCGCCGAGCAGCTCACGGCCGCGCGGGCCGAGCTCGCGCGGCTGCGTGAGTGGGCAGGGACCCAGCCCGGGGGGCCGGCCACCGCGTGACGACGCTCGACCTCACCGCCCCCTCCCTCGAGGTGGCACCCCGCCTCCTCGGCGCGCACCTGACGGTGCGCTCGGAGGAGGGGGCGGTGACGGTGCGTCTCACCGAGGTCGAGGCCTACGACGGCGCCGACGACCCGGGGTCCCACGCGTACCGGGGCCTCACCCCGCGCACCGAGGTGATGTTCGGCCCGGCGGGCCGGCTGTACGTCTACTTCACCTACGGCATGCACTGGTGCGCGAACGTCGTGTGCGGGCAGGACGGGCGCGCGAGCGCGGTGCTGCTGCGCGGCGGGGAGGTCGTCGAGGGCCTGGAGCTCGCGCGCTCCCGGCGCCCGGCCGCCCGACGCGACGTCGACCTCGCGCGCGGCCCGGCCCGGATGGCCCAGGCACTCGGGCTCACCGGCGCCGACAACGGACTGGCACTCGCCGCCGGAGGGCGGGCCGAGCTGGCCGCCCCGGCGGACGTGGTCCCTGAGCCGGTGACCGGACCGCGGGTCGGGGTCGCCGGGCCGGGTGGGGACGGCGAGGTGTTCCCGTGGCGGTTCTGGCTGCCCGGCGAGCCGACCGTCTCGGTCTACCGCCCCGGCACCCGCCGCCCTCGCCGCACCTGACAGCACTCCCGCCCCGCCGTCTCCCGCCGCCGCCTCCCGCCGCTGCCTCGGCCGGCACCTCCCGCCGAGAGCTGGATCGTGCACCGGCACGGCGGGAGGAGGGGGCACACTAGATGCCGGGGCCGACGCCCGGCCCGACCGACCCAGGAAGGTACGCACACGTGAGTGACATCCTCGAGGAGCTGGAGTGGCGAGGGCTCATCGCCCAGACCACGGACCGGGACGCCATCGGCGCCGCCCTCGCCGCAGGACCCGTCACCTACTACTGCGGCTTCGACCCCAGCGCGCCGAGTCTCCACCACGGGCACCTCGTCCAGCTCATCACGCTGCGCCACCTCCAGCTCGCCGGCCACCGGCCGATCGCGCTGGTCGGGGGAGCGACCGGGCTCATCGGTGACCCGCGGATGTCCGGGGAGCGCACGCTCAACGACCGCGCCGTCGTCGCCGAGTGGACCGACCGGCTCCGTGCCCAGATCGAGCCGTTCCTCGACTTCGAGGGCGACAACGCGGCCCGCATGGTCAACAACCTCGACTGGACCTCCGGGCTGAGCGCGATCGACTTCCTCCGGGAGGTCGGCAAGCACTACCGGCTCGGCACGATGCTCGCCAAGGACACCGTTGCGCGGCGCCTCGCCAGCGACGAGGGCATCTCCTTCACGGAGTTCAGCTACCAGATCCTCCAGGGCATGGACTTCCTCGAGCTCAACCGCCGCTACGGGTGCACCCTGCAGACCGGCGGGAACGACCAGTGGGGCAACCTGCTCTCCGGTGTCGAGCTCGCCCGCAAGGCCGACGGCACGACGGTCCACGCCCTGACGACGCCGCTCATCACCAAGGCCGACGGCACGAAGTTCGGCAAGACCGAGGGCGGGGCTGTCTGGCTCGCCCCGGACATGATGAGCCCCTACGCCTTCTACCAGTTCTGGCTCAACACCGAGGACGCCGACGTCGAGCGGTTCCTCAAGATCTTCACATTCCGCACCCGGGAGGAGATCGCCGAGCTCACCGCCGCGGTGGCAGAGCGTCCGCAGGCCCGCGAGGGACAGCGCGCCCTGGCCCGCGACGTCACCACCCTCGTCCACGGCGCCGACGCCACCGAGCGGGTGGAGCGCGCGTCGCAGGCGCTCTTCGGACGGGGAGAGCTGACCGACCTCGACCCCCAGACGCTCGGGCACGCGGTGGCCGAGCTGCCGCGGGGGGAGGCGGTCGTGGGGGAGTCCAACGTCGTCGACCTCCTCGTGGCGACCGGTCTGGCGAACGGGCGCTCCGCCGCCCGTCGCACGGTGGCCGAGGGCGGTGCGTACCTCAACAACGTCAAGGTGACCGACGAGGACCGGGTCCTCGCCCCGGAGGACCTGCTCGCCGGACGCTGGGTGCTGCTGCGCCGCGGTCGGCGCAACCTCGCCGTCGCCGAGGTCGCCGCTCCCTGATCCAGCTCGCACCACCAGATGCCCGCCGGCACGCCCGGCGGGCATCTGTCGTACCCGGGGGCCCGTGCCGCCCGGGTGGTACCGGGGCGCGCAGTCCGCCACCCGGGCGCCGCGCCCTGTGAACGAGGTCTCAGGGGCGAGATCTGGGCACAGCTCACGGCGTCGACGCCGAAGAAGGGCACAAAAGTGCAGGTCACGCGGGGTTTCCGTGGCCGGCGGAGCCAGCCTGGAGGCGGTTTGACGTCGGTGTGGGGACGACGTAATGTTTCACCTCGTTGCCCCCCAGGGAGACACGGACACGAGGCCGAGAGGCCGGTGGCCGGTCCCGGAGAGGCAGCCCCTCACAGTGGCCGCGGTTCGACCGCGGGCGGCTGAGGGCCCGGAGGCGGGGATCACACCGACTGAAGTTGTGTGTGGGAACGCCGGCGGGTAAAGTTGAACGGCCAGCCCCGGACGGGGAGGCGACCAGCAGGTCCGTCTTCCGCGGTGTGTGTCTGTTTCTTGAGAACTCAACAGTGTGCCAAGTTTTTTGATGCCATTTAGATCTGATGGCGTCCGGTCTTTCGGGGCTGGGTGTTTGAGGGTCTGTTTGTTTGGTTGCCTGCTCGCGGTTTCCTTTCCGTGGGTGGGTTTGCCTGGATTGCCTGCCGGC
>NZ_VDFS01000029.1:0-26252 GCF_006151955.1 Georgenia sp. 311
GCTCGTCCACCGTGAGGCCACCGCACGTGCCGAGGTCGGAGAGCACGACGCGCACGGCGTACAGCCCGCCGGACAGCGGCCGCAGGTTGGGGTTGGGGGTGACCGTCGGGTCGCCGTAGTAGCGGTCGTAGGCGCTGGCGCCCCGCTGGAAGTCGTGGTCGATCCCCGTGCCGGCCATCTCGTTGAACCGGGCGACGGTGGCGGCGAAGTCGGCCTGCGGCACCCCCATGGCGGTGGCGAGGTCCCCGGGGTTGTCGGCGCGCACGGCGATCCCGGCGTCGTACCAGGCCTTGGGCAGCGGCATCCGCGGGAAGACGCCGCCGGCGAGGACGTAGCTGTTGCGGTAGCGCTGGTCGAAGACGAGCCACATGTCGGTGACCGGGGACCCGTCGGCCTCCCTGCGCAGGATCTCCTGGCCGAAGGACATGTAGTCGGTCGCCTCGTTGATGAAGCGGCTGCCGGTCTGGTCGACGATCATCGAGCCGGGCAGCGACCGCTCGGCGAGCAGGACGGAGGGCTCGCCGTCACCCACCGGCGCGACGGCGGGGAACCACCAGGCCTCCGCCATGTGGTCGACGCCCGCGCCGAGGGCCCGGCCGGCGGCGATGGCGTCACCCTCGTTGCCCTCGGAGCCCAGGCTCCAGTGGCCCAGGCGCGGGGACTGGTACTCGTGGCGCATGGCCATGTCGTGGTCGAAGCCGCCGGCCGCGAGGACGACGCCGCGGCGCGCGGTGACGGTGACCCGGGTGCCGTCCTGCTCGACGACGGCGCCGGTGACCCGGCCGCCGTCGGTGAGGAGCTCGACGAGGGAGGTACGCGTCCACACCGGGACGCCGGCGCCGATGAGCCCGGCGAACATCCCGGCCGCGAGCGCCTGCCCGCCGGCCGTGTACTCACGGCCGATGAGCTTGCCGCCGAGGCCCTGGGCGACACGCTTGACGATGCGGGGCAGGGACCGCAGCGGGGTGCGGGTCATGAGGTTCATCCACTTGTAGTCCGCCCCCGTCACCGGCATCGGGACGGGCGCCTCGACGACGCCGGGCCGCAGCCGGCCGCGCTCGTCCCCGAGCACCGAGGCGTCGAAGGGGTGGCACTCGCAGGACCGGCCGAGGGCCGAGCCGCCGGGCTTCTCCGGGTGGTAGTCGGAGTAGCCGCGGGCCCAGAAGAACTCCATCGGGGTGGTGCGGGCGAGCATCGCGACGGCGTCGGGACCGTGGTCGAGGAAGGCCTGCCAGCGCGTGCGGGAGGAGGTGTCACCGACGACGGCGGCGACGTAGTCGCGGTCCATCTCCGGGGTGGCGGGTGAGCCCTCGGAGCGCAGCGTGTCGTTGCCGGGGATCCAGAAGGCGCCGCCCGAGCGCGCCGTCGACCCGCCGACGTACTCGGTCTTCTCCACGACGAGCACCGACATGTCCTGGTCCCGGGCCGAGAGTGCGGCGGCCATGCCCGTTCCCGAGCCGACGACGAGGACGTCGACGGTGGTGTCCTGGACTCGCGGTCCTGCTGGCGTGCTGCTCACGGGTGCTCCTCGTTGAATCGGGCCGTGGGGGCCTGCCCCAACGGCTGCTGACCTCGTGCTCCGCACTGTACTAGTCGATCGGCAAGGGAAACTGGTACCACAATGGGGCCGGGAGGTGGCACCGTGCCGAGAGGGGACTCGTCCGCGGACCGGATCCGGTCCTGCGCGCTGGAGCTGTTCGCGCGCCACGGGGTGGCCGGGACGTCGCTGCGGATGATCGCCGAGGAGCTCGGCGTCACCAAGGCGGCGGTGTACTACCACTTCCGCAGCAAGGAGGAGATCGTCCAGGCCGTGCTCCACCCGGCCGTCCGCACCTTCGACGAGCTGCTCGCCGCCGTCGGCGTCCTCCCCGTGGAGCGGCGCGCCGCGGCGCTCGTCGACGGGCTCGCCCGCCAGGCGGTCACCCACCGCCAGCTCTACGCCGTCGTCCTCAAGGATGTCGCCGCTGCCGCGCTGTCCGCCGGGCGGCCCGACCACGCCCGCACGTTCCAGCGCCTGCGCGACACCCTGGCCGGGCCGGACGCCGACGGCCCCGCGCTCGTGCGGGTGAGCATCTTCCTCAGCGGGCTCGTCGGCCCCGCCATCGAGGCGGACCTGGCCGACCTCGACGACGCCGAGCTCGAGCGGGCGATCGCCGAGGCCGGGTACCGGCTGCTCGGGCTCACGCAGGCCGGCTAGTCAGTCGGAGGCTGCGGGGCTGCTCAGCCGAGCCTGGATGTCCCGGATGGTCGGGGCGAGCGCACTCGACGTGAGGAGGCCCTGCCCGAGCGGCCCGGACGGGTCCTGCCCGAGCAGCGGCAGGCGCGACAGCGCGGCGCGGGCCTCAGCCGTCATGTGGTCCAGCTGCCAGCGGATCTCGTCGCGACGGGCCTGCTCCGGGTCGCTCGCCACGAGAGCCGCGGCCCTCGCCGCATAGGCCGCCGCTCCCAGGGCGTGGGCGCCCATGTGCGCGACGCCCGAGGCCTGCCCGGCGGACCGCGCGGCAGCCACCGCGGCGGGACTCCTCGCCGCCCCGGCCGCGCGCCCTGCGACGAACCGGCGTCGGATCTCACCCGCCGCGTCCAGCTCGCCACGGCCGAAGGCTCGAGCACGCTCGACGGCGTCGCGCACGCGGCCGTCCTGCGGGGCGTCGGCCTCGAACAGCGGCAGGACACGCTCCGCGCAGTCGGCCGCCCACAGCGCCACCCGGCGCCGCTCGGCCTCGCTGAGCGTCTGCGCGGATGCCATGGGCACACTCTCCCAGCGGCCCGCGCACGGTGTCCGGGAAACGCGAGAGGCCGCCGTCCCGGTGTCCGGATCGGCGGCCTCTGCTGGTGGAGCTAGGGGGATTCGAACCCCCGACCTTCTCATTGCGAACGAGACGCGCTACCAACTGCGCCATAGCCCCTTGAGCATCGCCAACTTTAGCACCGCCGTCGGCGGGGAGTGAACCGGCACCGGCGTTGACGTGGGTCACAGTGGGCCGGGCGCTGCCGCCGACGCTACGTTGTTGCGCACCCCCGCCCCCGACGACGAGGAACCCGATGACCTACCACGTGGACTCCGAGGTCGGCCGTCTCCACCAGGTGATCCTCCACCGGCCGGGCCCGGAGATGCTGCGCCTCACCCCGCAGAACCGCGACGAGCTCCTCTTCGACGAGGTGCTCTGGGTCGAGCGCGCGCAGGAGGAGCACGACGCCTTCGCCGCGGCGCTGCGGGACCAGGGCGTCGAGGTCCGCTACCTCACCGGGCTCCTGCGCGAGACGCTCGAGGTGCCGGCCGCGCGGCGGCTCGTCGTCGAGAGCACCTTCGACGCCGGGCTCCTCGGTGCGGCGGGTGTCGAGCCGGTGCTCGAGCTCGTCGAGACCCTCGACGCCGGGGAGCTCACCACGCTGCTCGTCGGCGGCCTCACCAAGCGGGAGCTGCTCGAACGCATCCCCGAGCCCCGCTCGATCGCGCTCCACGTCCTGCGCCCGGACGACTTCGTGCTCCCCCCGCTGCCCAACCACCTCTACGCGCGCGACGCCTCCGCGTGGGTGTACGACGGCGTCGGCGTGAGCAACATGCGCAAGCGCTCCCGGATGCGCGAGTCCCTCCACTACCAGGCGGTCTACCGCTTCCACCCGGCCTTCGCCGGGGTGAGCTTCCACCTGTGGAGCGGCGCCGGTGGCCGCGGCTCGACGAGCGTCGAGGGCGGTGACGTCCTCGTCCTGGGGCGGGGCGCGGTGCTCGTGGGGATGAGCGAGCGGACCACCCCGCAGGGGGTCGAACGGGTGGCCCAGCGGCTCTTCGAGACCGGCTCGGCCACGCAGGTCGTCGCGCTCGCCCTGCCCCAGCAGCGCTCCTTCATGCACCTGGACACCGTGATGACGATGGTCGACGACCACACGATCATCGAGTACGCCGGGCTCGGCCCGCTGCCCTCCTACCGGATCACGCCCGGCGACGCCGACGGCGAGCTCGTCGTCACCGACCACCCGCCGCAGGAGATGCACGCCTCGATCGCCCAGGCGCTGGGCGTCGAGGCGCTGCGCGTCCTCACGCCCGCGCAGGACTCCCTGAGCGCCGAGCGCGAGCAGTGGGACGACGCGTGCAACGTCCTCGCCCTCGCCCCGGGCGTCGTCGTCGGCTACGAGCGCAACACGACGACGAACGCCTACCTGCGCTCCCACGGCGTCGAGGTGATCACCGTGCCCGGCGGCGAGCTCGGCCGCGGCCGCGGCGGGCCGCGGTGCATGAGCTGCCCGACCGTCCGCGACGGCATCTGAGCGCGACCGCGTCTGAACACGAGCGCGGGTGAGACCGCCGACCGCGGGCGCGGTGTCACCCGCGGTCGGCGGTCTTGCGCGCGGTCGGCGGGATCGCGCGCGGTCGTACCCGGCTGAGTGAGGGCGGTGGCCTGTCAGGCGCTGGCGGCGCGACGGCGGGCGAGGACCGAGTCGAGGTCCAGACCGCGCGCGGGGCCGACGAGCGGCGCCGGGGCCTCCTGCGGCTGCGGGTCGGCCACCGGGGCGTACGGGGAGCCCGCGAGGCCCGACTCGAGGACCGGCTCGGTCACGGTCCGAGCGACCACCGGCTCGGGTGCCTCGTAGGGCGCGATGTCGCGGCGGGGGGCGGCGGCCTTGAGCGTGTAGGACGGCGCAGGCACCGGCACCGGCGTCCACGGGGCACCGGTGGTGGCGGGTGCCGTCACGGTCGGCGCGACCTCCTCGACGGCCGGTGCGACCGCCTCCTGCGCGGGCGCCTCGACGGCGGGCTCCTCGCGCGGCGCGGTGACGGCCGGACGGGTGACGACCCGGCGCGGCTCGGCCCGCAGCTCGAGGCGAGCCATCGCCGCACGGTCGGCGGCGTTGCGGCGGGCGGCGACCTTGGCAGCCCGCCGGCCCAGGACCAGGACGACGACGAGCAGCACCGTGGGCACGACACCGAGCGCGAGCGACATGCCCGACACCCCGACGGCGCTCCAGCCGGCGGCGCCGGCGGCGGCCAGGAGCAGGGTGAGGACGAGTCGGCGCCGGGCGGCAGCCTTGCGGCGGCTGATCTCGGCGGCACGGGCCGCACGGGCGGCGGCCAGGCGGCGCGCCTCGGCGGCGGCCCGCTCGCTCGGGGTGGTCGGCCTGTTCACGGCGGGTGCCTCCGTCCGTCGTCGTGGGTCGTGCAGGTAGGGGCGGTTCTCGCGGGTGCCGTGGTGCTCCCCGGGGGACGGGCGGCGCGCCGTCGCCCCCGTGCCGACCACCCGCAGGGTGGTGGAGAAGCGGTCCTCGACCCGCGCCTCGGCCAGCTGCTGCCGGCTGTTGACCAGGGTCGGGACCAGGTACCCGAACAGGACGACGGCGAGCGCGAGGATCACCCAACCCTGTACGTCCACGAGCATGAAACTATCCGTGGGCCGGACCACTTCCGGGGACGTCCCCGGCGTGTCTCCCCCGGCTGCGCCGCCAGCGCTCGAGCAGCCCTTCGGGCACCTCCTCGGCGAGGAGGGCGAAGGTGCGGTGGTCGCGCCAGTCACCGGCGATGTGCAGGTAGCGGCGGCGCACCCCCTCGTCACGGAAGCCCAGCTTCTCCACGACCCGCAGGCTCGCCGTGTTCTCCGGCCGGATGTTGATCTCCAGCCGGTGCAGGCCCAGCCGGGTGAAGCAGTCGTCCGCCGCCATCGCGACGGCCGTCGGGACGATCCCGCGGCCCGCGAGGTCCCGGCTCACCCAGTAGCCGATCGAGGCGCTGCGGGCCGCGCCCATGACGATCGAGGAGACCGACAGCTGGCCGACCAGCTCGCCCTCGACCTCGATGACGAACGGCAGCCCTTCCCCGCGCCGGGTCTGCCGCCGGCACTGGGCGACGTAGGCGGCGAACCCCACGGGCGGGCCGGGGACCGGGCTCGTGGCCTCCCACGGCGCCAGCCAGGCGGCGTTGGCGGCGCGTACCTGGTGCCACGCCGCGCGGTCGCGGTAGCGCAGCGGCCGCAGGCGCACGCCGTCCTCCTCGAGCACGACCATCAGGCGTCGAGCACCAGGCATGACAGCGCGGTTCCCTCACGGACCTCGGTGAGGTCCTCCGGGACGACGGCGAGCGCGTTCGACCGGGCGAGCGCGGAGAGGAGCAGCGTCCCGGGCGCCCCGGCGGGGGTCGCCCGGTAGCCCTCCTGCGGCGAGCCGGCGAGGGTGACGCGGACGAACTCGCGCCGCCCGGCCGGGGAGTACCAGCCCGTGGTGACGGTCGCCCGGACCGTGGGGCGGTAGAGGTCGGCGTAGCCGGCCATCGCGCGCACCGCCGGGCGGACGAACACCTCGAAGGCGACCTGCGCGGCCACCGGGTCGCCGGGCAGCGCGAGGATCGGCGTCCCGTCCCCGACGTGCCCCACGCCGAGCTGGCGCCCGGGCCACATCGCGACGTTGTCGAAGCGCACCGTGCCGAGCGGGCCGAGGACCTCCTTGACGGTGTCGTTCGACCCGTGGCTCAGCCCGCCCGTCGTGACGACGAGGTCGGCGCGGACGAGCTGGTCCTCGAGCGTCTCTCGCAGCGGGCCGCGCTGGTCCGGGACGGCCGCCACCCGGTAGGTCGCGACGCCGACGTCCTGCAGCGCCGCGGCCAGCGCGTGGCCGTTGGCGTCGTACACCTGGCCGGGCCGGGCGGTCGCGCCGGGCTCGACCAGCTCGTCCCCGACGGACACGACGACGACGCGCGGCCGCGGGTGGACGGTGACCCGGCCCCGCCCGACGGCGGCGAGGAGCGCGACCTGACGGGCGCCCACCCGCTCCCCCGCGCGCAGCACGACCTCCCCGTCGCGCACGTCCTGGGCGCGCGGGCGGACGTTCTCGCCCTGCGCGGCGGCCGTGCGGATCTCGACCTTCGCGGTACCGCGGTCGGTCTGCTCGACCGGGACGACGGCGTCGGCCTCCAGCGGCAGCGGTGCACCGGAGGCGATGCGCACGCAGCTGCCGGCCGGGAGGCGGGTCGGGTCGACGCTCCCGGCGCGGATCTCGTCGAGGACGCGCAGCGCGACCGGGGCGGCGGGCCCGGCGGTCGCGACGTCGGCGGCACGCACCGCGTACCCGTCGAGGGCGGCGACGTCCGCGAGCGGCAGGTCCCGCGTGGCGAGCACGTCCTCGGCGAGCACGCAGCCGACGGCGTCGGCGAGGACCACCTCGAGCGGGGGTTGGGGGCCCACCGCCGCCAGGCAGGCGGCGAGGTGCTCCTGGACGCTCCTCACCGGGCGGGCAGGGACGCGGCCGGGTCCGAGCTGAGCTCGACGTGGCGGCCGGCGACGAACTGCTCGAGCCAGGCGGAGAACTCCGGGCCGAGGTCCTCACGGTCGACGGCGAGCTGGACGACCGCCTTGAGGTAGTCGAGCTTGTCGCCGGTGTCGTACCGCAGACCGCGGAAGACGACGCCGTGCACGCCGCCGCCCTCCTCGCGGGGCATCCGGGCCAGCGTCTGCAGCGCGTCGGTCAGCTGGATCTCCCCGCCCCGGCCCGGCTCGGTCCGCTCCAGGACGTCGAAGACGGCCGGGGAGAGCACGTAGCGGCCGATGACGGCGAGGTTCGACGGCGCCTCGTCGGCCGAGGGCTTCTCCACCAGCTCGGTGACGGAGACGACGTCGCCGTCGGGGATCCCGGCGAGGGACACCGGCTCGACGGCGGCGGCGCCGTAGAGGCTGATCTGGGAGGGCTCGACCTCGAGGAGCGCGACCACGGAGCCGCCGAGCCGCTGCTGGACCTCGATCATCGTCGGCAGGATGGGGTTGCGGGCGTCGATGAGGTCGTCACCGAGGAGGACGGCGAAGGGCTCGTCGCCCACGTGCTCACGACCGCACAGCACCGCGTGGCCCAGGCCCTTGGGCGCCCCCTGGCGCACGGCGTGGATGTCGGCGAGGTCGGTGGGGCGCTGCACCTCGGCGAGCCGGTCGGCCTCGCCCTTGGCCTCGAGCGCGGCCTCGAGCTCGGCGTTGCGGTCGAAGTGGTCCTCGATCGCCGACTTGCCGCGGCCGGTCACGAGGAGGACGTCGCGGATGCCCGCCGCCGAGACCTCCTCGACGACGTACTGGATGGCCGGCCGGTCGACGACCGGCAGCATCTCCTTGGCGACCGCCTTGGTGGCGGGGACGAACCGGGTACCGAGTCCGGCCACGGGCACGACTGCCTTACGGACCGGGATGACGTGTGGCTGCTCCATGGCCGCAGGCTACCGACCCGCGCGGCGCCGCGCCCCGGAGAGCTCCCCGGTTGCCCGGTCCGTGCCGCGCGAGGCGTGGGAGACTGGTCGGCATGTCGACGGCGATCCGCTTTCCCAGCACCTCCGGTCTGGAGATGGAGGACGCGAAGCAGGCGATACGTGAGGCGGTCCGGGCCCACCGGGGGGCTCGGTCCGCCCGGCAGCGTGAGCAGGACGCGCACGCCTTCGCCGAGCACGGAGTCCAGGCCGTCGGGGACGCCCGGTGCGTCGCCGCCTACGTCTCGACGTACGTCGAGCCGGTGACCAGCGCCCTGCTCGACGCCCTGCACGAGCGCGGGACCCGCGTGCTGCTCCCCGTGCTCGGCCCCGGCCTGGCGCGCTGCTGGGGTGAGTACACGGGCGCGGACGACCTCGCCCACCACGCCCCGGGCCGCCCGCTCGAGCCCACCGGGGAGGTCCTGGAGCCGGAGTCCCTGGCCCAGGCCGACGTCGTCATCGCGCCCGCGCTCGCCGTGGACCGGTACGGGATCCGGCTCGGCCAGGGCGGCGGCTGGTACGACCGCGCGCTGCAGCACCGCCGTCCCGGCGTCCCGGTCTTCGCGATGGTCCACGAGGCCGAGCTCGTCGACGACGGGCCGCTGCCGCGCGCCGACCACGACCTCCCGGTCGACGCCGTCATCACCGAGGAGCGGTGGTTCCTCCTGGACGGCTCCCCGTTCGCCGTCAAGGACGCGGCCCCGAGCTCCTGACGGTCCGGCCCGCTCAGCCCGGCGCGCGCAGCGTGCGGGTGACGGTCGTCGCCTCGTCGACCGCAGCCCGGGTGAAGGGCCAGGGGAAGGTCTCCCCTGCCGCCCACGCGGCCATCTGGTCGTCGTAGAACTCCGAGGCCGGGTGGCCGGAGACCCCGGTGAAGTTCACCCACACCGACTGGTCGAGGTCCCCGAGCTCGACGGCCATGCGCATCGAGGGGATCGAGGTGACGCCGTAGTCGCGGCGGCCGTCGACGTCGGCCGAGGCGTCCCACCCGGTGGCGTTGACGATGCTCGAGCCGCCGCCGACGCCGACGGCGGACGGGTTGGCGAACCAGCGGACGGGCGCGGGCACGTCGGCCCCGAGGACGGCGTGGCGGGGGGCGACGACGTGCAGCCGTGACCACTGCCAGTCGCCCGGGTCCTTGCCCAGGGTCTGGGTCAGCTCGTTGCGGGCCGCGGTGAGCGCCTGGAGGAGGATCTCGTCGCGGCTCTCGACGAGGTTGACCGTGCGGCGGTCGTCCCACCACGGGCTGGTCGGGTCGTCGAGGAGCTGGTCGACCACGGTGAGCCACCGGCTGCCTCCCTCGGGCGCGAGCGCCTCGGGGAGGTCGTCGGCGAAGGTGAGGTCCAGGAGGTTGGCCCACACCGCCGCGAAGTAGGCCGCGGCGGCGGAGTCGTCGCCCTGCTGGTAGTCCGCCTGCTCCCAGTCCGCGAGCAGGCTCACCGCCTCGCCGACGAAGGGGTCCTCCACGGGGACCTCGAGCAGCGCGGGGACGAGCAGGGCGGCGTAGGGGCTCGCCTCGTCGTTCATCGCCGCGTTGGCCCACTCGGCGTCGATCGGCGTGCCCTCGGCGATCGCGCCGGTGATGAGCTCGCGCAGCCGCTGGGAGCGGTAGCCGTAGTCCCAGTCCTCGGTGAGGAAGGGGCCCACGCCGGCGGGCTGGACGGCCTGGTTGGCCGCGACGATGAAGCCCTCCTCGGGGTTGAGCGCGCGCGGCATGTCCTCGGCCGGCACGTACCCGGCCCAGTCGTAGCGACCGTCCCAGCCGGGGCGGGGCCAGGTGCCGTCGGAGGGGACCGGTCCGTCCTCGACGTGCTGGCGGACCGGGATGCGGCCCGGCGCCTGGTAGCCGATGTCCCCGCTCGTCGTCGCGAAGACGATGTTCTGCGCGGGCACGTCGAACAGGGCGGCGGCCGCGGCGATCTGCTCGGCGTTCGTCGCGCGGTTGAGCGCGAAGATCGCGTCGGCCGAGCGGCCGGGGGTCAGCGCCGTCCACGACAGCGCGACGGCGTACCCGCCGAAGCCCGGGGAGGGCGAGCCGTCCGGCACGGGGGCGTTGTTCGCGGCCGCCGTGTCGGGCAGGATCCCCGAGACGATCGGCCCGTGGGCGGTCGCGGCGACGCTGAGCGAGAGGTCGCTGCCGCCGTTGACGCGGATGGTCTCGGTGCGCCGGGTGAGCGGCACCCGCTCCCCACCGCGCAGGTAGGTGCCGTCGTCGTAGACGCGCTCGAGGAAGAAGTCCATGACGTCGGGGCCGAGGTTGGTCAGCCCCCACGCGAGCTCGGCGTTGTGGCCGATGATGACGCCTGGCATGCCGGCGAAGTCGAAGCCTGCGACGTCGAAGGTGCACAGCGTCGTGACCTCGCGGCAGTGCAGCCCGACCTGGTGCCAGATGCCGGGGGCACTGACGGCGAGGTGCGGGTCGTTGGCGAGCACCGGGCTGCCCGAGGCGGTGTGCGCGCCGGAGACCGCGAAGGAGTTCGAGCCGATGCCGTCCCCCTCGCCGAGCAGACGGGGCGTGGCCTGGAGGGCGGCGTAGGCGGCGTCGACCGCCTCGACGGCGCCGGCGGGGACCTCCTCCCACGAGGCGTCCTCGACGGTCGGGGTCGCCACGGCGTCCGCCGGCGGCAGGATCGGCAGGTTCTGCTCCCCGGGGTAGGCGGGGTAGAGTTCCTCGACCCGGGCGACGTCGCCGCCGAGGGCGCGCACGGCGGTGGCGCGGCCGAGCTCCTGGTCGTAGTTCCCGCCGAGGTCCCACGCCATGGCCTTGAGCCAGGCGAGGGAGTCCACCGGCGTCCACGGCTCGATCTCGCGCAGCTCGGTCACCAGGCCGAGCACGGTGTACTCCACGCCGAGCTGGCTCGCCTCGCGGGTGTCGAGGTAGGCGTTGACGCCCTCGGCGTAGGCGTCGTACAGGGCCCTGGTCTCGTCGCTGAGGAGGTCCCACTCCTGCTCGGCGACGCGGCGCCAGCCGAGGGTGCGGATGACCTGGTCCGCCGCGAGCGCGGCGTCGTTCTCCCCGACGAGCTCGGAGACGCGCCCGGCGGTCACGTGGCGGCGGTAGTCCATCTCGAAGAAGCGGTCCTGGGCGTGGACGTAGCCCTGGGCGCGCATGAGGTCGGCGTCGGTGTCCGCGTAGATGTGCGGGACGCCGCGCTCGTCGCGTAGCACCTCGACGTCGGTGGACAGGATCCGCAGGGTCGAGTCGCCCGAGTACTCGGGCAGGGGGCGACGCGTGAGCACCGTTGCGAGCGCCACCCCTGCGACGAGGACGACGACGAGCACGGCGGCGACGACGATCGCCAGACGTTGGATGAGGTTGGAGCCACGCACGAGTCCGAGGGTAACCGCATCGGCCGACGCCCGAGAGGCCTGCGGTGCTCCCCGGTGTGGCGGCGCGCCGGCGCGCCCGCGCCCGGGCGGGACCTGTCCCCAACGGGCACCGGCGGGTCCCGCGTCCACAGTCGAGGGGCCCGGCGGGGCGGCGGTCACGCGCGGTCCCTACCGTCGCCGCCATGGCTCCCGTCCCCCCGTCCCGGCGGCGCACCGCCCGCCTGCGCCGCCTGCTGTGGCGCTGGCGCCACGCCCTGCTCGTCGCGGCCCTCGCCACCGGCGCCTGGACGGTGGTCGGGGAGCTGCGTCCCGCTCCCCCACCCACCCTCGAGGTGCTCGTCCTCACCCGCGACGTGGCGGCGGGCACCGCGCTCACCGAGGGCGACGTGCGGACCGCCGCGCTCCCGCGCGACCTCGTGTCGCCGGGGATGCTGCGTGCCCCGCCGCAGGTCGCCGGGGAGCGGGTGGCCGTCGCCCTGCCCGCGGGGTTCCCGCTCGCCGCGCAGGTGCTCGTCGGTCCGGGGCTCGCCGACGGCGTCGCCGCGGGCGAGGTCGTCGTGCCGGTGCGGGTCGCCGACGCCGCGGCGGCGCGCACCCTGCGCCCGGGCGACCGGGTGGACCTGCTCGCCGCGACCGCCGACGCGACGTCGAGCGAGGGAGCGGCCCGGGTCGTCGCGGCGGGGGCGCTCGTCCTCGCGCGGGACGACGGGGCCGCCGGCGGGCTGCTCGGCGGGCAGGAGGACTCGCCGCTGCTGTTCGTCGCGCTGCCCCGCGCGGCGGCCCCCGCGGTCGTCGGCGCGAGCGCCTGGGCGCCGCTGCGCGTCGTCCTGCCGGGCTGACGGACGACCTGCCTCGCCCGTGGTGGGCGATGCGGGGACCGATCCGCCCGAATGACCGTTCGGCCGCTGCGACCCCGCCCAGGCCCGCGCTACGCTGCCGAGGCCCGGGGTGCCACGGCCCCAATCCGAGAGGAAGCGCGGACCATGCTCAAGGGTTTCAAAGAGTTCATCATGCGCGGCAACGTCGTCGACCTCGCCGTCGCGGTCGTCATCGGTGGCGCCTTCGCAGCGATCGTCAACACGGTCGTCTCCGCGATCATCACCCCGGTGCTCAATGCCACGGGTGGCGCGGAGACCTCCGGCCTCGGCTTCTTCATCCTCTCCGACCGCCCCGACACCTACGTCGACCTGTCGGAGATCATCAACGCCGTCATCGTCTTCCTCATCACGGCGGCGGTCGTCTACCTCATCTTCGTCGTGCCGATGAACAAGTACCAGGAGCGGCGCAAGCGCGGCCAGGAGCCCGAGCCCGAGGCCCCGGACGAGAACATCATCCTGCTCCAGGAGATCCGCGACCTGCTCAAGACGCAGGGCACCACCCGGCCCTGACCGCTACTGCCAGTGCGGCGGCTTGTCGCGCAGGAAGCGGGCGTCGTCCGAGCCCTCGGGCCGGTCCCCCCACGCCTCGTCGGTGTCCTCACGCGCCCGCGTGGGCAGCACCGGCGTGGACGGCGGCTCGGGAGCCGCGGCGGGTGCCTGCGGGCGGCGCACCTGCCTGGGCTGCACGGCCGGCCCGCCGACAGGCGTGAGGTCCCCCTCCTCGCTCGCCCCGAGGCGGGTGGGCGGGGCGACGACCCGCCGGTGCCGTCCGCGGGTCATCGCCGGGCGGCGACGGTGCGCAGCACCGTGTCGACCTCGACGCCCCGCCGGGTGAGCCCGAGCTCCTCGCGCAGGGCGGCCATCATCGCCTCGTCATCACGGGGCACGCCGTCGGAGTCGATCCACGCGGCGAGGTCGTCGAGCTCGTCGTCGGAGTAGGCGCCGATCGGCAGCCCGGGCGTGACCTCCGGGCGGGTCCCCCGCTCACGCGGGAGGTCCTCGGCACCGGACTCGGACTCGGGCTCGGACTCGGACCCGACGGCGGCGTACCCGTCGTCGGCGTCGTCGTCCTCGAGGTCGGTCGGGGGCGCGACCCGGGCGCCGACGGGCTCGGTGGCCCGCCGCCGGGCATCGACGACGTCGAGGACGGTCGCGAGGATCGTCTCGGCCTCCCCCTGCGGGTCGGCGAAGACGGCGGTGGAGAACGCCATGTGCACGCGCCAGCCGCGCGAGACGAGGCGCTGGACCCAGTGCCGCTCGCGGCGGCGCAGGTTCGGCTCGGCGATGTAGGCGGGATCGTCGGTGAGCACGGCGAGGAGCAGCTCACCGGGCAGCTCGGGGTGGCCGATCGCCAGCGGGATGCGGACCCCGCCCTCGACGCCGTACTGCGGGACCACGGTCAGCCCGAGGCGCCACAGCCGCTCGGCGAGGTCGAGGAGCAGCGGGTCGGGGGCGACGTCCTGCGCCGCGGTCGCGCCGCCGTGGGGCTGCGCGACCCAGTCGATGAGGTCGGCGAGCAGGAGCGGGCCGGACTGGTGGAGCCGGTCCCGGTCGATGTCCCCCGGGCCGAGGCACGAGACGAGGACGAGGTTCTCCCGGACGGCGTCGAGCGCGTCGATGAGGCAGGCCTTGCCGTCCGGCTCGCTCACGGCGCCGAAGCTGTGCAGGACCCGCCCGTGCGGGGTCTTCGCGTAGCCGATGGTGAGCACGACGGTGTCGCGCCGCAGACCTCCCGCGCCGTCGGCGTCGACGACGACGAACGGCTCGTCCTTGTCGGCCGCGAAGAACTCGGCGACCGCGGCGCTGCCGGCGACGGCCGAGATCACGGCCTCACGCACCCGGTCGGCGTGGCGTGCGTTGAGCGCGACGACGGCGAGGGACCGGTCGGGGGTGGTGAGCGCGTGCTCGATGACGAGGTCGACGACGCGCTCGACCTCCGCCTGGACGCTCTCGACGGCGTCGGCACCCGGCGCCGGCATGCCGAAGCCCTCGACCCGCTCGAAGCGGACCCGGCCGGCCGCGGGCGGCGCGGGGACCGGGGCGATGACGTCCTCGTAGCCGTGCCCGGCGAGGAAGCCGGCGATCGACTCCTCACGGTCGGCGCGGTCGGTGGGCAGGGTGAGTGCGGGAAGCAGCGGGGCGAGCTCCCCGACCAGCCCGTCCCCGCCGCGACGGGAGTCCCCCACGAGCACGACCTGGCGGCCACGGGTGATCGCGCCGACGGCCTGCTCGGTCGGCAGGTGGTGGACGCCGTCGAGGACGACGAGGTCGACGCAGCGCGCCGGCGGCAGCAGCTGCGGCACGAGGACCGGCGGCACGACCCAGCCGGGCCGGATCGCACCGATGAGCTCGGGGTGGCGGGCGTTGAGTCGGCGCAGGTCGGCGGCCCGCCCGGCGGCGAGCTCGGCCTCGAGCTGCGCGGCCTCCTCACGCCGGTCGCGCACGAGGCCCTGGAGGCGACGCACGACCGCGCGACGGACCGGGGTCGTCAGGGTGTCGACGTGCTCGGCGTCCAGGCGGCGGAAGCGCTCGGCGAGCGCGACGAGCGCCGGCCCGTCGTACCCGGCGAGCGCCGGGTCGGTGCGCAGGATCTCCTCCAGGACGGAGGTCCACCAGGCGAGGTCGAGCTCGGCGCCGGCCAGCCCGGCCGCCACCCGGCGCTCGGTGAGGTCGGTGACGAGCTCGGTGAGTCCCAGACGCTCGAGGTCGGCGAGGACCGCGGTGCGCTCGGGCATGAGGCGGACCGCCTCGCTGTCACCGGCGAGCGCGTCGATGAACCGGGCGAGGTCCTCGAGCGGGAGGTCGAGGAGGTCGGGCTTGCCGGCACCCGTCCCGACGACGCCCTGGAGGGCGAGCACGTCGGCCTCGACGGCGCGGGCGTGCTCGGTCATCGCGGACAGCCCCTCGGGCAGCGCGGGCCACCCGCCCCCGGGACAGTGCCGGCGCCAGACCTCGCGCTGCTCCTGGACGTGGACGAGCTCGGCGTGCAGGTCGGGGACCGGGCGCCCGGGCCGCAGGAGGTCCTTGGCCTGCTTGCGCATCCGGCGCCGCACCCGGCGCGGCATGCTCACGCCGTGCTGCTTGCGCCACGCCCGGCTCGCGGTCGCCACGACCATGTCGGCCGCGGAGCGCTCGAAGACCTGCGGGACGAAGACGTCGAGGGCCGAGCGGACGCCGTCGAGCATCTCGAGCTGCTCGAGCCAGCCGCGCAGGGTGGCGGCCTGCACCACGCCCGTCTCGTGGGTGGTGCGCCCGACCTCGGCGAGCAGCCGGGGCATCTCGAGGCCGGAGAGCCGCTGGGTGCGCTCGAGCGCGGCGCGCGCCTCCTCGGCGCTGGTGAGCCGCGCCCCGAACCACGGGGTGTCGTGCGGGCGCAGGTCGAAGGCGCCGAGGCTCGCGGCCCGCACGAGCCGCTCGCGGGCGTGCGCCCGCTGCTCCCCGACCAGGTCTCGGACGGTCGCGGAGGGGAGGCGGACCTCGGTACGCGGGGCGGGCCGGGCGGCGGTGAGCGCGGCGAGGGCCTGGAGCGCGGCATGGGCCGAGCAGCCCCACGGCTCACGCACGGTGTGCAGGGCACTGACGTAGCCGGCGAGCCGCTCGCGGACGGTGACGAGCTCGGCCCGCACGGCGCGGACCGTCTCGACCTGCCCCTTCGGGTCGGTGGCCCGCAGGCCCGTGCGCAGCTCCTCCGGGGCGCTGGTCCGCCAGCCGGAGTCGGTGGACAGGTCCAGGACGAGGTCGCGCAGCCCGAGCCGCTCGAGCTCGCCGAGGAGCGCGCGGCCCACGCGCCGGGAGCCGGGCACGTAGAGCACCCGGCGTCCGGAGGCGACGGCGTCGGCGAGGACGGCGGCGAGGGTCGCGGGCACGTCGGCGCCGGGGGGCGCGTCGATGAACAGGTCGGTCCCGGCGGCGACGGCGTCGACGACCCGCTGCTGGTCGGGGTCGAGGTCCCCGACACCGCGCTCGGCCTGCGGCGGACGGTCGGGCCCGACCCGGTCGGGCAGCGGACGGTCGAGGGCGGCGCGGGCGCCCTCGTCGCCGGCGAGGGCGGCGACGACGTCGTGCTGGACGAGGTCGTCGTGCATCGCCTCGAGGTCGTCGACGAGCACCTGCCCGGGGTGGACGAAGGGCCCGATGAGGACGCGCTCCTCGAGGGTGAAGTCGGGCAGGTGCTCCTCCCCGAGGAGGCCCAGACGGGCGAGCGCGGCCCGCGGGGAGAAGCCGTCCTCGGTGAGCGTGCCGGCGGTGACGGCCTGGACGTCGACGCTCACGCCACGCGCCCGCAACGCCCGCACGAGCACGGAGTTGACGTCCACCGCCTGCTCGAGCTCGAGGTCGAGGTCGGCCACCTGCCCGCCGCGCGGGGTCAGCCGCACCGGCCGCAGGAGCACGGGGGCACGCACGGTCCGGGGGGAGTCGGAGGCGGGCCGGTCAGCAGCCGCGTCCTCGGCGGCGTCGGCGGCGTCGGCGTCCTCGGGGACGCCGGCGGGCGGCGGGAGCTCGCTCCAGGTCGCGATCCCGGCCGCGAGGTAGGTGGGCGCGACGCCGTAGCGCTGGGCGAGCTCGTCGGTGCGCGCGACGACGGTGCGGGCCGAGCGGCGCGCGGCGACGAGCGCCCCGCCCTCGCGCACGAGGTTGGACAGCCGGGTCGTGCGCCCGGAGTAGAGCTGGGCGATGCCGGAGGGGTGGGCCGCGGTGAGGTCGATGACCGCCGCTCCGAGCAGGCTGACGTCGGACAGCGCGCTCGCGCCGCTCAGCCCGACGAGACGGTCGCGCCACTCCTGGGCCGCGTCGTCGACGGCGCGGGCGCGGGTGGTGCGTGCGTCACCGCCCTCGGCCGGGTCGGCGTCGTCGCGCCGGGCGAGGCCGGCGAGTCCTGGTGCCCCGGGGCGGCGTGACGCCGCAGGGGGGCGGGCGGAGATCGCTGAAGGGGCCATTCACCCACGCTAACCAGGGCGACGCGCGGGACCGGGGCGACCCGCCGCGCGGTTGCCGAGTTATCGGCTCAGGGTATGGGATAGGGCGTGACGCACACGGGGGGCAGGCGTCACGCCCTACAAGAAGAAATATTGGCCCAACTTTCGTCGGAGCGCAAGCGCCTCGACCCTGTACGTCCGCATGATTGTGTGTGACCTTCGTCACGTGGCGACAAATCGGGCGCAGACTGCCCTGCCGCCGCCTCAGCGCAGCGCCCGGTAGCGGTGGTGGACCACCTTGGAGCCGAACGTCCGGACCTCGGCGAGCTCGAGGCGCACGAAGCGCTCGTGCTGCGGGAAGTACGGCGTCCCCCCGCCGAGGAGGACGGGGTAGACCACGGCGCGGTACTCGTCGATGAGGTCCTCGGCGGACGCGGCGAGCGCGGCCCCGCCGATGGCGATGTCCCCCTCCCCCGGCTCGGCGCGCAGGCGGGCGACCTCCTCGGCGACCGTCCCCGTGGCCAGCCGGGTGTTGCTGCCCTCCACGACGGTGAGGGTGCGGGAGAAGACGACCTTCGGCAGCGCCTTCCACAGCCGGGCCCACTCGCGCTCCGCGTCGTCGAGCTCCTGGTCCTCCTCGGCGGTCTCCCAGTAGAGCATCACCTCGTAGAGCCGCCGGCCCAGGAGGTGGACCCCGACCTGCCGGATCTCCTCCAGGTGGAAGGCGAAGATCTCCGCGTCGGGCGCCGCCCAGTCGAAGCGGCCGTCCGGCCCGACGACGTAGCCGTCCGCGGACATTCCCATCGAGTACGTCACGGTGCGCATGCGTTCCTCCTCGGTGCGGGTGCTGGTGCAGACCCGGGAGGAGCGCCGGACTCAGCGGCCCGCCGGCCGGACGTCGTCGACGGCGACCACGCACGGCACGACGCATCCCCTCCTGGAGGGTACGTCCGCGCCTGGTGCCCTCGGGCAGATTCGAACTGCCGACACCCGCTTTAGGAGAGCGGTGCTCTATCCCCTGAGCTACGAGGGCGGGGCACGGGCTAGCCTACCCGCGCCCGGGCGCGGGTACGTCATGCGGGCGCCACCCCGGGCTGCGGACGCCCGCGCCCACTACAGTCCCGGCCATGGCCTCGCGCGTGCTCGACGTCCCGCCCGACCGCGCGTTCCGGCTCGTCGCCACGCTCGGCCGGCACGACCGGTGGATCCCGCTCACCCACGTCGCGGCGCCCCCGGGCCCGGCCCGGACCGGCGACGTCGTCCTCGCGCGCACCGCGGGGGTGTTCGTCGACCGGATGCAGGTCGCGCGCGCCGACCCGCCCCACGAGCTCGTCCTGCGCAAGCTCGGGCCCGTGCTCCTGGGGACCTCGACGATCACCGTGTCCCCCGCCGCGGGCGGCCGGTCACGCGTGACGTGGACCTACGACGCCCACCTGCGCGGCCCCGTGCCCGCCCCCGGCGTGCTCAACCCCGTGCTCGAGGCGATGGCGGCCGTGGCGATGTGGCGGATGGCCCGCTGGGTGCGGCGCACCCGGCCGGCCGGCTGACCCGCCTCAGGCCGCCGGCCGGCGCACGGCGCGCACCGCAGCGAGCGCCTGGTCGAGGTCGGCGCGCAGGTCGGCGACCTCCTCCAGCCCCACCGACAGCCGCACGGTCGCGTCGCTGATCCCCACCCGGGCACGCCCGTCGGGACCGAGCCGCCGGTGCGTCGTCGTCGCCGGGTGGGTGACCAGCGACTTCGCGTCGCCGAGGTTGTTGGAGATGAGCACGAGGCGCAGGGCGTCGAGGAACGCGAACGCCTCGGCCCGGCCCGCCGGACGGCCGTCGACGACGAGGTCGAACGTCACCACCGTGCCGCCGCCGCTCATCTGGGCCCGGGCGAGCGCCGCCTGCGGGTGGGAGTCGAGGAAGGGGTAGTGGACGCGACCGATGCCGGGCCGGGTCTCCAGCCACCGGGCGAGATCGAGGGCCGCGGCGCTCTGCGCGCGCACCCGCAGCGGCAGCGTCTCCAGGCCCTTGAGCAGCACCCACGCGTTGAACGGGCTGAGCGTGGGCCCGGTGTTGCGCAGCACGAGCCGCAGCGGCCCGTGGACGAACTCGCGGCTGCCGAGCACCGCGCCCCCCATCGTCCGACCCTGCCCGTCGATGTGCTTGGTCGCCGAGTAGACGACGACGTCGGCGCCCTGGGGCAGCACCCGCTGGAGCACCGGGGTGGCCAGGACGTTGTCGACGACGACCGTCGCTCCCGCGGCGTGGGCGAGCGCGCTCACCGCGGCGACGTCGACGACGTCCTGCATCGGGTTGGACGGTGTCTCGAAGAAGACGACGTCGGCCGGGGTGGCCAGGGCCCGCCGCCAGTCGGCGAGGTCGTGGGCGTCGACGTAGTCGGTGACCACGCCCCAGCGGGCGAGGAGGTCCTCGAAGACCGTCACGGTCGAGCCGAACAGGGCGCGGCCGGCGACGATGCGCGAGCCGCTGCGCACGAGGGCGGCGAGGGTGGAGAAGACCGCGGACATGCCCGAGGCGGTCGCCAGGCACGCCTCGGCCCCCTCCAGTGCGCGCAGCCGCTCCTCGAACGTCGAGACCGTCGGGTTCTCGTAGCGCGCGTAGGTGAACCGGTCGAGGGTGCCGTCGAAGGCCGCCTCGGCGTCCGCGGCGCCGTCGTAGACGAAGCCCTGGGTGAGGAACAGCGCCTCCGAGGTCTCCTGGAAGCCGGTGCGCGCGTGCCCGGCGTGGACGGCGCGCGTCGCCGGTCCCCAGGCCGGGTCGGGGTCCGGGTAGCCGCCGGGGCCGGGACAGGCGGGGCGGGCGGGGTCGGTGGCCATGGCTCCTCCATCGTTCCTGGCGGGAGCACCCGTGGACCGGGTTGCTGCAGCGTCGTCGAGCCAGGTCTCTCGGCTGCTCTGGATGGGTCGACCCGATGCTAGCCAGAGGCCCGGGGCGGGCCCGGGCGGCCACCTGGCCGGTCCCACCAGGTGGACCGATAAGGGCGACAGCCCGGCCTCCGTGGGACGGGGTGGCGCGCGGCATGGGCAGTTCTCCCCATGGTCAGGGCCGCACCCCCGAGGCGAGGATGACCGCGGGGGCACCGGCGCCCCGTGCGGCCCGGTGAGAAAGGTGGTCGCCATGTCTGCACAGACCGTCCAGCGCGCTCGGCGCCAGGCGCACAGCAAGGTTGCGCGCTTCCGGCTCGACGTCGCGGAGTGGACCGTGCTGCGCTCCGCGCTGCTCTC
Source organism: Georgenia sp. 311 (assembly GCF_006151955.1). Classification (NCBI taxonomy): domain Bacteria; kingdom Bacillati; phylum Actinomycetota; class Actinomycetes; order Allobogoriellales; family Allobogoriellaceae; genus Georgenia; species Georgenia sp. 311. Next base: position 20,564 of record NZ_VDFS01000029.1, read on the forward strand.
CCACGCCCCCGGCGCCGGCACGCCGGCCGGGTTCGAGCCCGAGTCCTTCGGCCTGGACCCCGACACCCCGCTCACCGACGAGCAGCGGGCGCGCGCCTGGGCAGGCCTCCAGCTGCGCGGCCTGGCCAGCCACGTCCCGGCGGAGGACACCGTCACCGCCCTCACCCCGCCGTGCGTCCTCGGCATGCTCCAGCTCCTGGAGTCCGAGGTGCGGGTCGACGTCGCCTCCTGGGCCGGTGACGTCGTCGTCAACCAGGCCGTCGCGTGGAGCGCCGGCCGCACGGCAGCCCTGTCCCGCCGCCGCCGGCAGGCGGGGGTCACCGACGGTGAGGCGGTGCTCGAGCAGGAGCCCGTCGTCGAGGTCTCGCTCTCCGCGGCCGGTGGCCTGCTCAACGAGGTCGTGCGGGCGCTGCCCGGCCCGACCGCCTCCTTCGGCCCCGAGCACCGCTCGCCCGTGCGCGTGGGCTGGCCCCAGTCGGCCGCGATCGCCCGGGCGATGCGTTCCGGGCGTCAGGACGTCGCCGCCCACCTCGCGGGCCTGCCGACCTCTGCCCTGTCGGTCCTCGGCTCGCTGGCCGGCGACGTCACCGGCGGCGCCTCGGTGAGCGCGGTCCGGCTGCGCGGCGCCGAGGCGCTCGCCTTCCGCGGGGTGTGGCTGTGGACCGAGGCCGACGTCGTCGAGCTCGTCGACGCCAGCTCCCACGCGGTGACCCTGCGCCGCTCGGACCTCGGCCAGGTCCGCCAGGAGCTGCTCTCCGCCCTCACCGGTCTGCTCCACGCCGAGGAGGTCCTGTGACGGAGTCCCTCACGGTCGGTGGGGGCGCGACCGGGGTCCTCGCGCGCGTCGCCGACATGCGGGCCACCGCCGACGTCCTGGACACCAAGGGCGACGTCGCCCGCAGCCTCGCCACGCAGGTCGCCGAGGTCGCGGTGCACGACGCCGTGCTCGGGTCCCAGGTCCTCTCACCTGTCACCGGAGCGCGGGTCCTCGGGGAGGTCGCCCAGGCCCAGCTCCCGCCCGAGGGGCTCATCTGGGTCGCGCTGGAGTACGAGGCCGCTGCCGTCTTCCTGCGCGGCGCCGCGACCGCCTACGAGGAGACCGACGCCGCCCTCGCCCGGCTCGCCGAGCTGCGCGACACCGCCACCGGGGTCGTGCTCGTCAACGCCGGGCTGCTCGGCGCCGGCGGGATCGCCCTCACCTCCCTCCTTCTCGACGTGCTGCCCGACCCGATGGCCGACGCCCTCACGCCCGACGCCTTCGCGGCCTGGATCGACGAGGTGGGCGAGGACCCGGCGGGCGCCGTCCTCGCGGAGCTGTACGACCACCCGTGGGCCACGGACTCGATCATCTCCGGGCTGCCGTGGGTGCTGGGCACCCAGGTCCCGCTCGTCCTCGGTGCGCTGACGCCGTGGACGTTCACGTCCGTCCCGCTCACCTACGAGCAGGTGGTCGCCGCGGTCATCGCCGGCGGCGGCCTGCTGGGGCTGCTGGCCGACGGCACGCCCGTCGTCACCCCCGAGCCGCACGACCCCCGCTACCCCACGCCCGAGTCCTGGCAGGCGGCGCTGGACGCGACGGCCGCCGACAGCCTCTCGGCCCTCTTCGACAACATCTCCGGCCTGGGCGACGGCGCGACCTCCGAGGTGCGCGTCACCGCCGTGCCCGACGGCGCGGGCGGCCACACGTGGATCGTGGAGATCCCCGGCACCCAGGACTGGGCCGCGGAGTCCGGGTCCAACCCCTCGAACCTCGCGACGAACCTCCACCTCATGGCCGGCTCGCACGCCACGGCGATGGAGCAGGGCGTCCTCGAGGCGCTCGCCCAGGCCCGCGCCGAGCTCGCGGCGAGCACGGGTGTCCCGCTCTCCGAGCTCGCCGCCCAGCCGGTCACCCTCGCGGGACACAGCCAGGGCGGGATCGTCGCGGCCTCGCTCGCGGCCGACCCGGGCAACGGCCTCAACGTCACGACCGTCGTCACCGGCGGGTCCCCCGTGGCGAACATGGCCGTGCCCGACTCCGTCACCGTCATCAGCCTCGAGCACGCCCAGGACCCGGTCCACCACCTCGACGGCAACCCCAACCCGGCAGGCCCGAACTGGACGACCGTCGTGCGCGACGTCGACGGGCACAGCCACGTGACGGCGGGCGACCCGTTCTCCGCCCACCACGGCTCGCTCTACGCCGAGACCGGCGCGCTGGTCGACGAGCAGGCCGCCCACGACCCCGCCCTGCAGCTCGCGCTCGGCCCGCTGCAGGAGCAGTTCTCCCACGTGCGCGGCGGCGAGGCGCACGTGTTCCAGTTCGACATAGCGCAGGAGCACCGGTGAGGCGGGTGGCGGGCTGCGCCGTCGTCGCCCTCGTCCTGCTCGCGACCGCGTGCGGCGGCGGGGGCGGCGGGGCTGCGCCGTCGTCGTCCCCCACGCCCGACCTCGACGCCGAGACCGCGCGGATGAGCTCGGAGCTCACCGGCATCGAGGGCGTGACGAGCGCCGACGTCCGGCTGCGTGCCGACGCGAGCTCGGGCCGGCAGGTCACGGTGGACGCCGCCACCGACGCCACGACGCCCGGTGAGCAGCGGGCGGTGCTCGAGGCGGTGACCGAGGCCGGGTGGCACACGACCGCGTTCGTGCCCACGGAGGTGCGGGCCACGCTCGTCGGGCCCGACGGCACGACCCTCGACGTCCGCGACCTCGGCTTCCCGCGCCGCGGCGCCGACGCCGCCGGGCTCTACGCGATGTTCGGCGCCCCGGCCGCCGACGAGGACTGGCAGCCGTGACCTGGGAGGGACGCCGTGGGACTCGGTGAGGCACCGGAGGAGCTGCGCGCGCTCGCGGCCCGGATGGACGACGTCGTGGCCCAGGTGCGTGACCTCGGAGCCGACCTCGTGGGACTGCGCGAGCAGATCGGCTGGCAGTCCCTCGCCGCCGAGGAGTACCGCGAGTCGCTGCTCGAGCGCGCCGAGGTCACCGGCCGCAGCGCCGAGCGGGTCGAGGACGTCGCGGCCGCGCTGCGCGCGCACGCCGACGGCGTGGAGGACACGCTCGCCGCGATCGAGTCGGCGCGCACCTTCCTGCTCTCGGCGTTCGACGACGCGCGGTCGGTGCTCTCGGACCTGTGGAACGGCGTCATCGACGCGGTGACGCCCGGGGTGGAGCGGGCCCAGGAGGTGGTCGACCTCGTCACCGGCGCCCCGAGCGCCGACATCGACCTCGAGTGGATCGACCGCGCCCGCCGCGCCGGCTGGCCCGCCTGACCGGCTCCCACTCCCCCGCGATCTATCCCTCCCCCTCCTCTCCCCCCTCCCCCCGCGAGAGCCGACTTCCGCACGAGAGCCGACTTCCGCACGAGAGCCGAGTTCCGCGCGACAGCCGACTTCCGCACGACAGCCGACTTCCGCACGAGAGCCGACTTCCGCACGAGAGCCGACTTCCGTGCCCGAACACACGTCCGCCGGGAGCCGACGCGCAGAGTGCTCGGCTCCCGGCGGACGGGACGATCGGTCAGACGGCCTGGGGCACCGCCACAGGAGCGCTGGGGACCTCTGCGGCATCCACGGCCGCCCGCAGCTCGAGCGTGCAGCACTTCGCACCGCCACCGCCCTTGAGCAGCTCGGAGGTGTCGATCCCGATGGGCTCGAACCCGCGCTCGGCCAGCGCCGCGGCGAGGTGCGTCGCGCGCGGGTTGTGGATGACGTGGCGCCCGTCGCTCACGCCGTTGAGTCCGAGCACGACGGCGTCGTCCTCGGTCGCGATGACGGCGTCGGGGAAGAGGCGCTCGAGGACCCGCCGGCTCCCGTCGCTGAACGCGGCCGGGTAGTAGGCGATCTCGGTGTCGGAGAGCACCATGAGCGCGGTGTCGAGGTGGTAGAACCGCGGGTCGACGAGGGTGAGGGAGATGACCGGCTTGCCGATGACCTCCTGCAGCTCCTTGTGCGCGGCCGCCGAGGTGCGGAAGCCGGTGCCCGCGAGCACGAGGTCACCGACGGTGAGGATGTCGCCCTCGCCCTCGTTCGTCTCCGCGGCCGTGTGGACGCGGTACCCACGCTCGGCGAACCACTCCGCGTACGCCGGCCCCTCGGCCATGCGCTCCGGGTAGGTGAACTTCGCGGTGTAGACGACGCCGTCGCTCACGAGCGCGCCGTTCGCGGCGTAGACCATGTCGGGCAGGCCCTCGAGCGGGTCGATGAGCTCGATCCGGTGACCCAGCCGCACGTACGTGTCGTACAGCTCCTGCCACTGGGCGACCGCCTTCGCGGTGTCGGTCGGCACCGAGGGGTGCATCCAGGGGTTGATCTCGTAGCTGACGGTGAAGTACGTCGGACGGCACATGAGGAAGTGCCGGGGGGTGGCTTGGCGGGGTGGCCGCACGTCAGACCCTTTCGTCGCTCTTGGGGTGCCCGCCAGGGTAGGCACCGGGGCACCCACCCGCGCAATGCAGCGCCCGTGGAGTGCGACGAACTCCACTGTGGCGTGGAACTCCGCTGTCGCGCGAAAGTCGGCTCTCGGACGGAACTCCGCTGTCGCGCGGAACTCCGCTGTCGGGCGGAAGTCGGCTGTCGCGGGCGGGCGGGGCGGGCGGGCGGGGCGTCAGCGGCGGCAGCGGGGGTCAGCGGCGGCGCCAGGGGACGTCGGTGGGGCTGCGGTTCTCCTCGTGGACGGAGCGGGCGGGCACCACCATGACGGGGCACACCGCGTGGTGCAGCACCGCCTGGCTGGTCGAGCCCATGAGCAGGCCCGCGAACCCGCCGCGCCCGCGCGAGCCGACGACGACGAGGTCGACGGCGGTGGAGAACTCGGCGAGCAGCGCGGCGCCGTTGCCGTCCAGCGCGTGCTGGCTCACCCGCACGTCGCGACCGGCGACGGCCTGCTCGACGGCGACGCCGAGGCCGACCTTGACGTCGGCGAGGACGTCGTCACGGTCGACGGCGGCCGGCAGCCAGGCGAGCGAGCCCGCCCCGCCGCCGATCGGCACCGCGGCGACGGCGGTGAGGTGCGCCCCCCACAGGGCCGCCTCGTCCACGGCACGACGCAGCGCGATCGTCGCGGACTCCGAGCCGTCCACCCCGACGACCATCCGGCGCAACGGCGTGAAGGGCGGGCGACCCTCCTCGACGCGCGGGACGACGACCGTGGGGCAGTGCGCGTGCGCGGGCAGGGAGGAGGAGACGGTACCGAGCAGGCGGTCGGCGAAGCCACCACCGCCGCGGGTGCCGACGACGGCGAGCCTCACCTGGCGCGACAGGTCGACGAGCACGCCCGTCGGGTCTCCCAGCTCGAGGGCGGAGCTCACCTCGAGACCACCGCCGCTCACGCGGGCGACGGCGTCGTCGAGGACTGCCTGCGCCCCGGCCTGGATGGCGGAGTCGTCGACGGCGGCGAACCCGCCGTCGAGCGAGGCGACGGTGAACGCCGGCACCGCGTAGGCGCACACGACGTGCAGCCGCCAGCCGAGCCTGCGCGCCTCGGCGGCGGCCCACTCGAGCGCTGCGTTGCTGGTCTCGGAACCGTCGACTCCAACGATGACGACGTCGTCTCGAGGCATCTGGCCGCCCTCCAGGGTCGGGACTGTTGCTGCCCCCATTGTGCTCCGTCCAGGCGCCGGCGGCGGTTCGAACGTCCTACGCCGCGCCGGGCACCCGGACGGGGACGGGACGAGGGAGGGGCCCGGACCTCATGGTCCGGGCCCCTC
>NZ_VDFS01000029.1:26555-37809 GCF_006151955.1 Georgenia sp. 311
CTGTCAGGCGACGCGGATGAACGTCGGGGTGCCGCGGCCGACGTCGGAGATCGGGCCGGCCTGGAGCGGCTTGGAGGGGTTGCGGGCGGCGATGTGCTGGCCGTCGCCCAGGTAGATGCCGACGTGGCCCGGCCACCACACGAGGTCACCGGGGCGAGCCTCGGCGGCGGACACGACGGTGCCGGCGCTGGCCTGCGCGCCGGAGCTGCGCGGGATGTTGATGCCGACCTGCTGGAAGACGTACCAGGTGAACCCGGAGCAGTCGAAGCCGGCCGGGCTGGAGCCGCCGTAGACGTACGGGGTGCCGACGTAGCGGAAGGCGATGTCGACGATGGCGTTGCCGGAGACCGACTGCGCGGGGGCAGGGGCCGGGGTGGCGGCCTCGGCCTGGGCGGCCGGGGCACTGGTGGTGGACCGCGAGGCGGTCTCGGTGGACCGGGCGGCGGCCACGGCCTGGGCCTCGGCGGCAGCCGCGGCCGCGCGCTCCGCCTCGGCGGCGGCGACGTGCTCCGCGACCGGGTCGGACTGCTCGGCGACCGTGGTCTTCGGCGGGGTGGCCTGGACCGTGAGGTCGGCGACGGCGTACTCGACGTCGGCGGGGACCGAGACGGTCGGGCTGACGGTGAGGGCGGTCCGCGCCTGGCTCGACAGGGCAGAGACGTCGACCTGCGGCAGGGCGGAGCCCTCCGGAGCAGCGACGGCGGTGCTGGCGGCCATGGTGAGGGCGAGACCCGAGGATGCTGCGACGAGCATCCCCCGACGCGCCGCCGTGCCGGTGACGGCCTGGCCGAACGCGGTGAAGGGCGTGGTGGGACGGCAGGCCGCGCGATGGCGCGCCCCGGTGCTGATGACGGTCACGTACTGCCTCTCCAATGTTGCCGACGAGGTGAGCTGTCGGGTTCGGGTGGGAGATCACCCGGCCCGTCCTGACGGACGGGCTTCACCCCTAGGGGCCGGCCTGGGCCGACCTCCACTACCTGGTTCCCCCGCCCCTGCCGACGGTCGATCTTGAGGGACCCCGGGCGGCGGCAGGGTTGGGCTCCGCCTGAGGGTTCGTCACCGGAGGGATGAGACGAACGAGTGGGACGTTACCGGACCACGACGGCGATTGTCACGTTCCGGTTACGGGCGCGCCGCCCGGCGTGTCGCGGTTCACACCTGTGGAGCACGGAGAACCGCGGGATCACGCGGTTCTTCAGGCGTCGACGAAGAGGTGCCGGGTAACGTCGGCCGGCACGTCGAGGACGAGCTCGGAGCCCTCGGCGCGCAGCGAGACGAAACCGGGCCCGCGCTGCAGGCGCAGCCGGGCACCGGGCCGGATGCCGACCTCGGCGAAGCGGGCGAGGAGCTCGACGTCCACCTGCAGCGGCTCGCCGATCCGGCGCAGGACGACCTCGTCCTCCCCGTCCACGGCGGCGAGCTGGCGCAGCTGCGACGCCCCGGCGGCGACGGAGATCTCCCCCAGCTCGGCGAGGCCGGGGATGGGGTTGCCGTAGGGGTCGTGGTGCGGGTGGTCGAGGAGAGCGACGAGCCGGTGCTCCACCTGCTCGCTCATGACGTGCTCCCAGCGGCACGCCTCCTCGTGGACGTACTCCCACTCCAGCCCGATGACGTCGGTGAGCAGGCGCTCGGCGAGGCGGTGCTTGCGCATGACCCGCGTGGCCTTCTCCCGCCCGGCCTCGGACAGGGCGATGCGCCGTCCCTCCTCGAGGTGGAGGAGCCCGTCGCGCTCCATGCGCGCGACCGTCTGCGACACCGTCGGCCCGGAGTGCCCGAGGCGCTCGGCGATGCGTGCCCGCATGGGCACCACGCCCTCCTCCTCGAGCTCGTAGACCGTCTTGAGGTACATCTCGGTGGTGTCGATCAGATCGCTCATCGTGCCTGCCTTCTGTCGCCGTCGTCCTCCAAGAGGATATGACGCCGGAGCGTGCCGCCGCGGGGCCACGGCACTCTGTGGCTGGTCAGGCCCTCTCCCACGGCTCGACCGCGCCGGGGACCCTGACGAACAGCGGGTGGACCTCGACGGTGGCGACGGGGTCGAGGAGGGCCAGCCGCTCGGGGCTGCGGACGGCGAGCTTGGCCCCCAGGTGGGCCCACTCGTGGGCGACCTGCCCGTCGGTGACCGGCACGCGCTCCACCCCGCCCGGGGCCTGCCCGACGGTGGCGGGCCGGTCGATGCGTCCGGTGTCGAAGCGGTAGCCCCGCTCCCGGGCCTCCTCGGCCACGACGAGGAGGTAGGCGCCGATCGTGGCGACCGGCTCGGGGGTCGCGCGGAAGCGCACGAGCTGGCTGTGCTCGCGGTACCCGCGCGTGCGCCCGGCGAGCACGGCCTGGGCGAGCAGCGACTCGCGCCAGCACGCGAGCAGGCCCTGTCGGTCGAGGTAGCGCGGGTGGAGGGACCAGACCCTCACCCGGCCCCCCGCAGCCGCAGCGCCCACCGCTCCCAGGGCCGCGCGACCTCCCAGTTGACCGACAGCGTGCGGAAGGCCCGGCGGAACCGGCGGCGCAGCTGGCCCCAGCCGACGAGGCTGCGCGCCGAGACCCCCACCGTGAGCGTGCGGTCGAGCCGCACCACCCGCCGCGGGCCGAGGGCGAAGGCGAGGTCGAGGTCGTCGTGGAGCTCGGCGTCGTCGTCGTGGACGGCGCGGCGGACGGCGAGCCAGGTGACGCGCCGGAACGCCATCGAGGAGCCCCACAGGGCGTGGTGGCCGAGCGCGAGGTAGCACAGGCCGTAGTAGAGGCCGAGGTAGACCGCGGCGACGGCGCGCCCGGAGCGCGGCAGCTCGTAGAAGCGGCCGACGCCGGTCACCGCCTCCAGCTGCGGGTCACGCATGGCGGCGGCGATGCGCTCGACCCAGTCCGGCGAGGGCACCGAGTCCGCGTCGAGCCGGGCGATGACCTCCCCGCGGGCGGCGTCGTACCCGGCGGCGGCCGCCATCGGGATCCCCACCCGCGGCTCGTGCACCACCCGGGCGCCGTGGTCGCGGGCCACCTGGGCGGTCGTGTCGTTCGAGCCGTTGTCGACGACGACGACCTCGAGCGGCGCGAGCGTCTGGCGGGCGAGCGCGGTGAGGCAACGCTCGAGCGCGGGGGCGTCGTCGCGGGCCGGGATGACCACGCTGACGCCGGCAGCGCTCACCGCGCCTCCCGCGCGATGAGGAGCCCGGCGAGGACGCAGCCGGTGCCGCCCGCGCTGAGGTCGCCGATGGTGTCGCCGTAGTACACGTAGACGGAGCGGTCGATGTAGGTGAAGCCGACCCACTCGGCGATCTCCCACACGACGCCGAGCGCGATGCCGGTGGTCGCGACCGTCAGGGCGATGCCTGCCCGGCCGTGGCGGGACCGCGGGTCGGCGAGCATGCCGGCCCGCAGCAGCAGGACGCCGAGGGAGGCGGCGATGAGGCCGTTGAGGAGGAGGTGGGCGGGCAGGTCGATCCACGGGGTCGTGACGTAGAGACCGAGCACGCTGGCTGCCGCGGCGGCGAGCATCGCCGCGCCGAGGGCCGCCTGGAGCCAGCCGGGCAGCGCGATGACCCGGGCGAGCACGACGCCGCCGAGGACGAGCGCGGCGACCGCGACGGCGACGGCGTCGACGGTGAGCGCGGCGGGCACACCGAGGACGGCGAGCACCCCGACCGCGTGGGCCGCGGCGCGCTCGGCCGGGCTCCCGGGCACCGTGAGGAGCACCTCGGCGGGCGACACGTCGCGGATGGGGGCAGGCATCATCGTGTCCACGCGATCGCGATGAGGAGCTGGGTGACGAGGAACCCGGTGAGGATGTTGAGCCAGAGGAAGCGACGCCAGCCGACGTTGGCGGTCTCGCACTGCTCGTCGCTCACCGAGCGGAACGGCGCGATGCTCGCGATGTAGGGGACCACGAGCAGCGCGGCCAGCGCCCCGGGCCAGCCGGTCCACAGGACGGCGACCCCGGCGGCGGCGTAGAGCCCGATCGCCAGGCGCACGGTGCGGGCTGCGCCGAGCCAGGTGGCGATCGAGGCGATGCCCCCGGCGCGGTCGGCGGTGACGTCCTGGACGGCCCCGAACGCGTGGGAGGCCATGCCCCACAGGAAGAACGCCCCGAGGGCCGCGAGAGCCGTGCCGGTGGGCTCCCCGCCGGCCAGGACGAGGCCGAACACCGCCGGGCTGACGAAGTGGGTGCTGGAGGTGAGGGAGTCGAGGAAGGGCCGCTCCTTGAAGCGGAGCACGGGCGCCGAGTAGGCGATGACGGCGAGGACGCTGACGGCGAGCACGGCGGTGGAGGCCGGCGTGCCGAGGAGGACGAGGGCGAGGAGGAAGGGCAGGTTGCTGCCCACCGCGGCCCAGATGGTCAGCCGGTGCCAGCGCCGGTCCAGGACGACGCCCTCGATGCTGCCCTTGCGCGGGTTGCGCAGGTCGGACTCGTAGTCGAAGACGTCGTTGAGCCCGTACATGAGGAGGTTGTAGGGCACGAGGAAGTACAGCGTGCCGAGGACGAGCGCGCGGTCGACCGACCCGCCGGCCAGGAGGTAGGCGGCGGCGAAGGGGTAGGCGGTGTTGATCCAGCTGACCGGCCGCGAGGAGCCGATGACCTGGCGGGTGGCGGCCGCCGTCGTCGCGCTCACGGGTGCTGCTCCTCTCGGGACTGCTCCCGCTCGGAGCGGGGACGGCTGAGCTCCCACAGGGCGGGCAGGAGCAGGACGGCGGCGAGCGGCCAGGCGAGGTCCTCGAGCGGGGCGAGGACCAGGCGGATGCCGGTGAGGTGGGCGCCCTCGAAGCGGAAGAGGTCGACGTGGATCATCAGGCTGTCGAAGACGACGGTGAGCACGAGGAGGACGACGGCGCTGACGGCTGTCGCCGTCCACCACCGCGCGCCGAGCTGCCGGCGCCACGCGACGACGACGGCGAGCACGGCGACCGGCAGGAGGAAGAGCCCGGCGAGCCCGAGGTAGGTCATGACCGCTCCCCCACCGGGTGGCGCGAGCGCAGCGCGAGGAGCACGAGACCGTGCAGGACGAGGGTGAGGTAGCAGAGGAACGTGACGAAGACGAGCTCCTCGAGGGGCAGCTCGGGCGCGAGCATGACGCCGGTCATCGCCTCGCTCTCCCCCCGGTAGTAGAAGCCCGCCGCAATCGCCGCGACGTCCCACAGGAGGAAGAACACCACACCGGCACCCAGGACGAGCGCCCCGCGGCGCGCGTCGGCCCACATGACCAGCCCGAAGCGTCGGTCGAGCAGGGCCATGCACCCGATGACGGCGAGCAGGGAGGCGAGGTAGGCGACCGCGATCACCGGCGCACCCCTCGTCGGGCCTGCTCGGCGCGGATCCGGTCGGTGACGACCTCCGCGCTGATGAGGCACATGGGCAGGCCGATCCCGGGGATGGTCCCGGCGCCGGCGAAGTAGAGCCCGGCGACCTTGCGGGAGGCGTTGCCGGCCCGGAAGAAGGCGCTCTGCCGCAGGGTGTGGGCGGGGCCGAGCATGCTGCCCTGCCAGGCGCCGAGGTCCGCGGCGAAGTCGCCCGGGCCGACGGTGCGGCGCACCCGGATCCGCTCCCGCAGGTCGGGGATGCCGGCCTGCTCGGCGAGCCGGTCGATGGCGGCGTCCGCCGCCGCCTCCACGGCGTCGTCGCCCGCGCCGTCGACGCCGCCGCGCCCGATGGCGGGGTCGGCGGGGACGGGGACGAGGATGAAGAGGTTCTCCGCGTCGGGCGGGGCGACCGAGGCGTCGGTGCGGGACGGGGCGCACACGTACGCCGAGGCGGGGCTGGGGATGCGACCCTCACGGATGTCCCGGAAGTTGCGCTCCCAGTCGCGCGTGAAGAGCAGGGTGTGGTGGGTGAGCTGGGGCAGGCGGCCCTCCACCCCGAGGTGGACGAGCACACCGCCGGGGCCGGGGTCGTGACGGCGCCACCACCGCTCGGAGTGGTCGCGCAGGGTGGGCGGGAGGAGGTCGGTCTCGACGTGGTGGAGGTCCGTCGCCCCGACGACGACGTCCGCCTCCACCACCTGCTCCTGCCCCGCGGAGTCGCGGTAGCGCACCCCGGTGGCCCGCGCCCGGCCGCGAGGGCCGGGTGCGGTGGTGATCCCGGTGACCTCGCAGCCCGTGCGGACGACGGCTCCGTGCCGCTCGGCCTGGGCGGCGATCGCGGTGATGAGGGCGGTGAAGCCGCCCTGCGGGTAGCTCACCCCACCGGTGAGGTCGAGGGCGCTCATGAGGTGGTACATGCTCGGCGTGCGGTCCGGGGAGGAGCCGAGGAAGACGGCGGGGTAGCCGAGGATCTGGCGCAACCGGCGGTCGGTGAACCGCGCGGCGACGCGCGACTGCAGGGACCGGGTGAGCAGCGGGACGAGGCGGTGCGCCTGGCGCGCGACCTCGGGGGCGGCGAGCCACCGCGGGGAGGTGAAGCTCGTGTAGAGGAAGTGGCGCAGCGCGATGTCGTAGGTCCGCTGCGCGGAGGCGAGGTGGTCCGCGAGCCGGCGCCCCGCGCCGGGCTCGATCCGTTCGAAGGTCGCGAGGTTCGCGCCGGTGTCGGCGACGATCTCCACCGGCTCGGCCTCCCCCTCGAAGTAGACCCGGTAGGCCGGGTCGAGGGAGGTGAGCTGAAGCTGCTCCTCGGTCGAGGTCCCCACGCTCCGGAAGAACCGGTCGAAGACCTCGGGCATGAGGTACCAGGACGGCCCGGTGTCGAAGCGGAAGCCGTCGGCGCTCCACGAGCCGGCGCGCCCGCCGACGTCCGCGCCCCGCTCGAGCACCTCGACGCGGTAGCCGTCGCGGGCGAGGAGGGCCGCCGTCGCGAGGCCGGCGATGCCGGCACCGATGACGACGGCGGAGGGGGCCGAGCGCCCGGCTCGGCCCGCGCCCGTCGCTGGGACGCGGGCGGGGGCGGCGGGCGGCTGGGTCATCGGCGTCCTCCGGACACGGCGGCCCGGAGCACGATCCGGGCCTTGACGGCGTCGGGCACACGGACCCGGCGCGAACGGATCTCGGCCGCGGGCGTGGCCCGCAGCCGCTTGGACAGCTCGCCGAACAGCGCGTGGGCGAGCCACACGGCCCGCCGGCTGGTCGGCGGGAGCTGGAGGAGCGCCTCACGGGCCACCCGCAGGTCCTCGTCGATGTCGTCGAGGAGGACGTCGCGGTGCGCGTCGCTGAACGCGGCCGGGTCGAGCCCGGGGAAGTAGGTGCGCCCCAGGGCGTCGTGGTCCTGGCGCAGGTCGCGCAGGAAGTTGACCTTCTGGAACGCGGCGCCGAGGCGGCTCGCCCCGGGTGCGAGGCGGGCGTAGGTCGCGTCGTCCCCGCCGACGAACACGCGCAGGCACATGAGCCCGACGACCTCCGCGGAGCCGTGGACGTACTCGGCCAGGCTGGCGTCGTCGTGCGAGTCGACGGTGAGGTCGGCCCGCATGGACGCGAAGAACGGGGCGATGAGGTCGTCGCCGATGCCGTGGAGCCGGGCCGCGCGCGCGAAGGCGTGGACGACGAGGTTGGCGCTGCGACCGGTGGCGATCGCGCGGGCGGTCTCCTCCTCCAGCGCGTCGAGCATGCGGCGGCGGTCAGCCACGGACCACGATTCGTCGGCCTCGTCGACGATCTCGTCGGCCACCCGCACGAGGGCGTAGATGTTGCGCACGTGCTCGCGCTCCTCGGGGCCGAGCAGCCGGCACGCCCAGCCGAAGGACGTGGAGTACACCCCGATGACGACGGCGGCACTGCGGCTCGCGGCGTCGTCGTACCGGGTCCTGCGCAGAGGCATCAGGCGGCCCCGCGGGTGACGGCCCGGGCCCAGTCGTCCAGGAGTGGCGCCTGGGGAAGGTGGGCGACGCTCTGGCGCGCCTGCCGGGTGAAGTCCACCGCGAGGTCCTCGACGTACGTGCGCGCGCCGCACTCCTCGAGCAGCGTCCGCACCCGCGTGGCGTCGGCCTCGTCGGCCGTGCCGGCCGCGAGGACCGGCGCGATCTGCGGCCAGGCGGCGGTGGTCCGGGCGTAGGCGATGAGTGTGGTGCACTTGCCCTCACGCAGGTCCGAGACCGTGCTCTTGCCGGTGACCGTCTCGTCCCCGAACATCCCGTCGAGGTCGTCGCGGATCTGGTAGACCACCCCGACGAGCTGCGCGTAGCGGGTGAGGGCGGCCTCGTGGTCCGCCGCCGCGCCGGCGAGCGCGGCAGCGAGCTGGACGGGCAGCTCAAAGGAGTAGACCGCCGTCTTCTGGTGCTCCATCGACACGACGGTGGCGAGGTCGCCGTCGCCGTCGAGGCTCAGCCGGACGTCGGCGAGCTCGCCCGCGGCCGACAGGTGCAGGGCACGGTCGAGGAGGTCGAGCATGCGGGCGACCGTCCCGGGCGCCGCCCCGCACAGGGCGAGGGTGCGCACGGCGCCGGCGAGCGCGAGGTCACCCGCGAGGATGGCCGCGGTCTGCCCGTAGCGGACGGCCTTCTGCTCCTCGTGCCCCCGCTCGCGGGCGCGCGCGGAGAACTCCCCGACGACGTTCGGCACGCCGCGCCGGACGTCGTCGCCGTCGATGACGTCGTCGTGGACGACGAGCGCCGTGTGGAGCAGCTCGAGCGCGGCACCGACCCGGGCCGCGACCTCGCCCTGCCGTCCGCCGAGCGCGAGGTAGACGCTGTGGAAGAGGGCGGGGCGCAGTCGCTTGCCACCCTCGGCGGCCCGGGACAGCGCGTCCCAGAGCTCGCGGTGCTCGGAGGTCTCCCCGTGGCCCGCGCCGTCGGCGAAGAAGCTCGCGAGGGCGCCGTCGACCGGGGCGGGCGCGAGGGCGTCCCGGGTCGGCGCGCTCATCCTGGTGACCCTTGTGCCAGGACCCTGTCGGCGTTCATTCCCTCCACCTGCTCGACCATCCACGGGCTCAGCGCGAAGGGCACGGCCGCGACGGCGCGCACGGCGTCCTCGGGGGCCGCCCAGGCGTACTCGGCGACCTCCTCCGGGTTGGGGTCGGGCTGCTGGGTGGTCGTCGCGACGAACACCGGGCAGATCTCGTTCTCGACGACGCCGGAGGCGTCGACGGCGCGGTAGCGGAAGTCGGGCAGCACGCAGCGCACGTCCTCCACCTCCAGGCCGAGCTCGTGGCGGGCGTAGCGGGTGATCGCGTCGAGCAGGTCCTCCCCCGGCCGCGGGTGCCCGCAGAAGGAGTTGGTCCACACCCCGGGCCACGTCTTCTTGCTCAGCGCGCGGCGGGTGAGGAGCAGGCGGCCGCTCGCGTCACTGACGTAGCAGGAGAAGGCGAGGTGGAGCGGGGTGTCGTCGGTGTGCACCGTCATGCGAGGCGCCGAGCCGATCGGGGTCCCGTCCTCCGCGAGCAGCGTGACGAGGTCCTCGGTCTGCGTCGTCGTCATGTCGTCTCCTGTCTCCTCGGTGCCGTCAGGGCCCGCACCCGGGAGGCGACGGTGACGACGGCGATGATGGCGGCAGCCACCGCCGCGGCGACGGCGGTGGTCGTCGCCTCAGCATCCCCTGTCCCGCGCCCGATCGCTATCCACGAGAGCCCCCAGACCGTCGTCAACGCCGGGGCGATGCGCCCGCGGCCGATGACGGCGACCGCCGAGCCGATGACCGCGACCACGGCGAGGACGCCCACGGCCCACAGCTCGGGTCGCGAGCCGCCGGTGAACCCGGCGCCGTAGAGCGCCGCGGCAATGTTCGCGCACGTCGCCACCGAGACCCAGCCGAGGTAGATCCCCACGGTCCCGTCGGCGACGACCGCCTCCACCCGGCTGCGCGGCCGTCCGCCGAGCAGCCGCGCGAAGGCGACCGCGAGGACGACGAGCAGCGCGAGGATGACGACGACGCTGAGCGCGACGATCCCGGCCTGCACGGCGAGGATCCACGCCGCGTTGAGCACGAGGGAGGCGGCCACGAGCCAGGCGATGCGCCGCTCGTCGGTCCGGTCCCACCACTGCCACACCGTGTACAGGCCGAGGCCCGCGTAGATGACGCTCCACACCGAGAAGGCCTCGGTGGCGGGGGCGAGCAGGGTCGCGTCGGCCGAGAGGAGACCGTCGGCCGCCTCGGCGACCCGGGTCCCCCCGAAGACCCCGACGCCGATGAGCGAGCCGATGATGCAGACGACGAACGTCAGCGTGACGGCCACCTGGCGCACGAGCGGCGAGCGGCCCTCCCCGGTCACGGCGCTGCTGCGCACGGTCGTGCCCTGCCCGGTCACGTCCCGCTCCCGACCGGGGCGGGCTCCGGGCGACCGGGGACGGCGCCGGGGGCGGGGTCGTCCTCAGGGATCTTCGCCTTCCACGGCCACCACACCGGGCGACCGATGTCGTAGACGAGCCCGGAGACGAGCAGCGAGCGGACGACGAAGGTGTCGATGAGGACGCCGACCGCGACGATGAACGCGAGCTGCACGAGGAAGAGCAGCGGGATGACGACGAGCGCGCCGAACGTGGCCGCCAGGACGAGCCCGGCGGAGGTGATGACACCACCGGTCATCGCCAGGCCGCGGCGCACCCCCATCCGGGTGCCGTGCGACAGGGCCTCCTCCCGCACGCGCGTCATGAGGAAGATCGAGTAGTCGATGCTCAGTGCCACGAGGAAGACGAACCCGTACAGCGGCACGGAGGCGTCGGCGCCGGGGAAGCCGAAGACGTGGTTGAAGAAGATCGCCGAGAGGCCGAGCGTCGCGGCGAAGGACAGCACGTTGGCCGCGAGGATGACCAGCGGAGCGACGATCGAGCGCAGCAGGATGACGAGCATGACGAAGATGACGGCGAGCACGATCGGGACGATGGTGCGCAGGTCCTGCTCCGCCGTCTCCTGGGTGTCGAGCCGCTGCGCGGCCGCCCCGCCGACGAGCGCGTCGGGGTCGACGTCGCGCACGGCGGTGCGGATCTCCCCCGCCGTGACGGTCGCCTCCTGGCTCTCGGCCGAGTCGGTCGTCGCGGCCTGGATCTGCACGAGACCGTCGATGACGACGGGCTGACCGTCCTCGCCCGCGAAGAGCTGGGCGCTGGCGACGCCCTCGACGCCGCTCACTGCCTCGACGGCCTGCTCGGCGGTGTCCTCGGCGGTGATGACGATGACCGGCTCGACGAGCCCGGCGTCGAAGTGCTCGCTGAGCACCTCCTGACCGGTGACGGCCTCGGTCTCGTCGAGGAACACGTCGCCGTCGCCGGTGCCGTTCGCGTCCAGGGTGGGCAGGAACGCGGCCAGGGCGAGCAGCGCGACCGCCGTCGTCACCCACACGGCGCGGGGGCGGCGCGCGACGAACGTCGCGACGCGGCCCCACAGGCGGGTGGAGTCGTCGGCGCCGACGACG
>NZ_VDFS01000029.1:38136-40002 GCF_006151955.1 Georgenia sp. 311
CCGATGAGGAGGAACGCCGGCAGCAGGGTGAGCGCGGCGAGGACGGAGGCGGCGATGCCGATCGCGCCCACCGGGCCGAGGCTCGCGTTGGAGCCGAGGTCCGAGAGCAGGAGGCACAGCAGACCGACGATGACGGTGCCGGCGCTCGCGACGATCGGCGGCAGGGAGGCCTTCCACGCCACCTTCATCGCGTCCGTCGGGAGCGCGTGACGGGTGAGCTCCTCGCGGTAGCGGGCCACGATGAGCAGGGAGTAGTCCGTGGCCGCGCCGATGACGAGGATCGAGAGGATGCCCTGGCTCTGGCCGTTGAGCAGGATCGTGCCGTTGGCTGCGAGCGGCTTGACGACGAGCGCGGCCGCGCACAGCGCGAACACCGCGGTGAGGAGCACCGTGAAGGGCAGGCTCGGCGAGCGGTAGACGATGAAGAGGATGACGAGGACGACGACGAGCGCGACGAGGAGCAGGACTCCGTCGATGCCGCCGAAGGCCGAGACGAGGTCGGCGACGAAGCCCGCCGGCCCGGTGACCCAGGCGTCGAGGTCGGCGCCGACGAGCGTGTCGGCGGCGAGCTCACGCAGCGCGGCGACGACGGCGCCGGTGGTGCCCTCCTCCGTGTCACCGAGGGTCTCCTCCGCCGCGTCGGCGGAGATCGAGACGGGGAAGAGGAGCGCCTCGCCGTCCTCGGCCGGGATGACGGGGACCGGACCCTCGATGACGTCACCGACCGTGCTGCCGTCGGGCAGCTCGAGCTGAGGGATCTCGGCGGCGAAGGCCTCGGCCGCCTGGAGCTGCGCCGGGGTCAGCGCCCCGCCGCCGGCGGGCGTCGCGACCACGAGCGCGGGCAGCGGCTGGTCGCCGGCGAACTCGCGGGCGATCTCGTCGGCGCGGGTCGACTCCGCGCTCTCGGGGAGGAACGCGGCCTGGTCGTTCTCCTGGACCTCGGACAGGGTGCCCTGCGCCATGCCACCGAAGGCGGCGACCCCGAGCCAGACGGCGAGGACGGCGACGAGGACGAGTGCGCGGACCACGGCGCCGCCGCGTCCTTCGGACTTACGATGAGTTGGGGCGCTACGGCCACCCTGAACACTAAGCACGCTTAGTAATATGGTGGAGGCGGCGTGACGATGCAAGCCGGGTGGGAAAGGACGTTGTGACGGAAGCAGGCACCACGGTCGAGACGCAGGGCGCCACGCAGGCGACCCCGGGCCAGGCCTACCCTCCCCCGGAGACCTGGCCCACCGGGCGACTCCTCTCCGCCGCCGCCCGCCGCGTCGAACGGGCGTGGGACGCCTACCTCCAGCAGTGGGACCTCACCCACGCCTCGGTCCCGGTGCTCGTCGTCCTGTCCCGCGGTTCGCTCTCCCAGCGGGAGATCGCCGCCAAGATGCACGTCACCGAGCAGTCGATCGGCCGCGTCCTGCGGGGATTGCAGGCCAACGGGCACATCACGCGCGCCCCCCACCCGGGCGACCGGCGCCGTCACGTCGTCGAGCTCACCCCGTCCGGCCTCGAGGCGCTCCACGCGCTGGACCACGCCCAGTCGGTCGAGTCGCTCATCGGCACGTCGCTGTCGCCGCAGGAGACCGCCGAGCTGCGCGTCCTGCTCATCAAGATGATCGCCGACCTGCCCCTGCAGGAGGAGCGGGAGGAGGTCTGAGCCGGGAGCCCCTACCATCCTCTGTGATGAACGACACCCCGCCGATCTTCACCCTGAGCCCCGACAACGAGCCCCGCTACCGCGGCCGCCCCGTCGCCGAGATCCTCGACCACCCCTTCGAGTCGGTGTGGGGGCTGCTCGTCGACGGCGTCGCCGCCCCCGCCCTCCCCCCTGCCGAGCCCTTCCCGCTGCCGGTGCGCACCGGCGAC
>NZ_VDFS01000030.1:0-30066 GCF_006151955.1 Georgenia sp. 311
CGCTCACGGCCGTGGCGCGCCATGATGGGGGGCGATCGCCCACCGAGCCCAGGAGCAGCACCGTGCCTCATCCCCAGGACATCTCGACCACCCCCGAGTGGGCCGCGCTCGAGGATCACGCCGCGCGCACCGCGCGGACCACCCTGCGCGAGCTGTTCGACGCCGACCCCGAGCGGGGCACCCGGCTGGCGCTGGAGGTGGGCGACCTCTACGTCGACTACTCGAAGAACGACGTCACCGACGAGACGCTCGCCCTGCTCGTCCGGCTGGCCGAGGCCGCCGGGCTCGCCGAGAAGACCGAGGCGATGTTCCGCGGCGAGCACATCAACTCCACCGAGGACCGCGCCGTCCTCCACACCGCGCTGCGCGCGCCGCGCGGCAGCGGGCTGGTCGTCGACGGCCAGGACGTCGACGCCGACGTCCACGCCGTCCTCGACAAGATGGCCGCGTTCAGCGAGCAGGTGCGCAGCGGCGAGTGGCGCGGCCACACCGGCAAGCGGATCGATCACGTCGTCAACATCGGCATCGGCGGGTCGGACCTCGGGCCGAAGATGGCGACCATCGCCCTCGCGCCCTACGCCACGCCCGACATCCGCTCCTCCTTCGTCTCCAACGTCGACGGCGACGACATCGCCGCCGTCCTCGCCGCCGCCGACCCCGAGACGACCCTCTTCATCGTCGCCTCCAAGACGTTCACGACGATCGAGACCATCACCAACGCGACGACGGCGCGCAGCTGGCTCCTCGCCGCGCTCGGTGACGAGGCCGCCGTCGCCAAGCACTTCGTCGCCGTGTCGACGAACACCGAGAAGGTCGCGGCGTTCGGGATCGACACCGCGAACATGTTCGGCTTCTGGGACTGGGTGGGCGGCCGGTACTCGATGACCTCCGCCGTCGGCCTCTCGCTCATGATCGCCATCGGGCCGGACAACTACCGCCAGATGCTCGACGGCTTCCACACCGTCGACACCCACTTCCGCACCACCCCGCTCGAGCGCAACGTGCCCGCCCTGCTCGGGCTCATCGGGGTGTGGCACCGCAACTTCCGCGGTGCGGCGACGCACGCCGTGCTGCCCTACAGCGAGAACCTCTCGCGCTTCCCCGCCTACCTCCAGCAGCTCGACATGGAGTCCAACGGCAAGTCCGTGACGATCGACGGCTCGCCGGTGTCGGTCCAGACCGGTCCGGTCGTGTGGGGCGAGCCGGGCACCAACGGGCAGCACGCGTTCTACCAGCTCATCCACCAGGGCACCCAGACCGTGCCGGCCGACCTCATCGGCCTCGTCCACCCGGGCGAGGAGGTTCCGGGCCACCACGACCAGCTCACCGCCAACCTCCTGGCGCAGGCCGAGGCGCTGGCGTTCGGCAAGTCGGCGGACGAGGTGCGGGCCGAGGGCGTGCCGGAGGAGCTCGTCGCGCACAAGACGTTCGCGGGCAACTCCCCCACGACGCTCCTGCTCGCCCCGCGCCTGACCCCGGCCGTGCTCGGGCAGCTCGTCGCGATCTACGAGCACAAGGTGTTCACCCAGGGCGTCGTGTGGGGGATCAACTCCTTCGACCAGTGGGGCGTGGAGCTCGGCAAGGTGCTCGCCAAGCGGATCGAGCCCGAGCTCAGCGCCGAGGAGGAGCCCGAGCTCGCGCACGACTCCTCGACCAACGCGCTCATCCGCCGCTACCGCCGCCTGCGCCGCTCCTGACCGTCACCGGGGCGGCTCTCCTGCCGCCCCGGTGCTCCGGCGGCTTGCCGGGCGCGCGGTTCCTGCCACCAAGTCGGCTCAGCAGCCCTCGAGAAGCGCCTCCCCGCGGCGTGTCGTCGGCGAGTCGCTGACTTGGTGGCAGGAACGCACGCGGCGGGGCTCGCGGCACGCGAGTCCGGCTCGGTCCGGGAGTCCGGCGCGCGGTTCCTGCCACTGAGTCACCTGAACGGGCGCCGGGGAGCGCTTCCCTGCGGCGTGTCGCGGGCGTGCCGCGGACGTGGTGGCAGGAAAGGCCGCGTGAGGCGCAGCCGACGCCGACGCGCGCGCCGGCGGCGCCCCGCGTGAGGCTTCGCGTCAGGCGAGGTGGGTGCGGACCCAGGCGATGTCGGCGCGGTGCTCCTCGACGCCGCCGGGCGTCTCGACGATGACGGGGGCGTCGGCGGCGCGGAGCAGGTCGGCGAGCTCGTCGGCGGGCAGGGTGCCCTGGCCGAGGTTGGCGTGCCGGTCGGCGCCGGAGTCGAAGGCGTCGCGGCTGTCGTTCGCGTGGACGAGGTCGATCCGCCCGGTCACCGCGCGCACCCGGTCCACGAGCCCGGCGAGCTCCTCACCGCCCGCGTAGGCGTGGCAGGTGTCGAGGCAGAAGCCGACGTCGGCGCCGCCGTCCGCCTCGAGCACGGCCGCCCACAGCTGCTCCAGGCGCTCGACGCCGCGCGCCATCGCCCGGTTGCCGCCGGCGGTGTTCTCGATGAGGACGGGCACCTTCGCGTCGAGCTGGTCGATGCACTTGCGCCAGTTGTCGAAGCCGACGGCGGGGTCGTCGGCCGCGAGCACGTGCCCGCCGTGGACGATGATCCCCGCGGCGCCGATCTCGGCCGCGGCGTCCACCTGCTTCTGCAGCAGCTTGCGGCTGGGGATGCGGATGCGGTTGTTCGTCGTCGCGACGTTGAGGACGTACGGCGCGTGGACGTACAGCGCCACGCCGGCCTCCTGCGCGGCGGCCCGCAGCGCCTCGGCGCCCCCGGGGTAGCGGACCTCGGGGCTCTTCCACCCCTGGGGGTCGCCCAGGAAGAACTGGACGGCGTCGGCCCCGCGTGCGCGGGCCTCGGCGATCGGGTCGGTCTGCTCGACGTGCGCTCCCACAACGGCCATGCACCGACCCTAACGTCTGGCGTCGCCACCGCCCCCGCCTCGCCCGCCGCCGTAGAGTTGGTCCTGCCGCCGATGCCACTGGGAGAACAGCCGATGCCGACGTCCGACGCCGCCCTCCTCACCGGGATCCGCCTGCGCAACGCGGAGCGGAACCTCGGCCTGTACGGAGTCCACCTCCACCGGGAGGGTCACGAGCCGGTCGAGCACCGCTTCCGCAACGACGACCTCGTCAACGTCTACTCGGGTTCCAAGGCCTTCACCGCGGTGGCGGTCGGGATGGCGCAGGCGGAGGGCCTGCTCGACCTCGACGACCCCGTGCTCGGCTTCTTCCCCGGGCAGGAGCACGCCGACGGCGTCGAGGCCATGACCGTCCGTCACCTGCTCCAGATGACGAGCGGGAACACCTTCACCTGGTGGGGGCCGGGCCAGGAGGAGCAGACGGACCTGCTCGCCGGGTTCCTGCGCTCCGAGCTCGTCGCCGAGCCGGGCGCGCGGTTCGAGTACTCCAACGGGTGCACCTACGTCCTCAGCAGGGTCGTCCACGCCGTGAGCGGACAGGACCTGCGTGACTACCTCCTCCCCCGGCTCTTCGACCCGCTGGCCATCCACAACCCGCAGTGGATGCGCTGCCCGCTCGGGTTCAGCCGCGGAGCCACCGATCTGTTCCTCCGCACGAGCGAGTACGCCCGCCTCGGCCGGCTCCTCCTCCAGGAGGGCCGCTGGGAGGGCGAGCAGCTCGTCCCCGCGTCCTACGTGCACGCGATGCACACCGACGTCGTCGAGACGCAGGGCTTCACGGACACCGAGTCGCAGGCCGGCTACGGCTACCAGGTGTGGGGCTGCACGCCGGAGGGCGCGTGGCGCGCCGACGGCATGTACGGCCAGTTCTCCGTCGTGCTGCCCCAGCAGCGCGCGGTCGTGACGACGACGGCGCACAACGAGGCCGCGTCCAACGACATCCTCCGGGCGGTCTGGGACGAGCTCCTGCCACTCCTGTGAGCACCCCCGGCTCCGGCCGCCGCCGGTGACGGAGTCCGCCTCCCCGCGCACCGCGTGAAACACGCGGGTAACGTCCGGGCCCATCGCGCGAAACACCGCCCGCCTACCGTCCGACGAAGGACGCGGCACCTTCGGAGCGCGTCCGAGCCCTGACGCAGCTGGAAGGACGGACCATGCCACCCACCCGCCGAACGAGGGGGGCAGCCGCCGGCGCCCTCCTGGTCGCGTGCACGCTCCTGGCCGTGCCCGCGGCCGCCGCGCCCACCGTCGCCGCGCTCACCGTCGACGTCCCGCAGACCGTGCCGGTCGCCCAGCGGGTCACCGTCGACCTCACGCTCGACGACGTGAGCGACGTCTACGCCTACGAGCTCGGCCTCGTCTTCGACGACGCGGTCCTCTCCCTGGCCCCCGACGCCGCGGCCACCGGCCCGGACGGCGGGTTCGACGCGCTCACCGCCACCGCCGACGGCGCCACGCTCGTCCACACCCGGCTGGGCACCTCCCCCGCGCTCGCCGGCGACCTCACGACGCAGGTCGAGCTCCTCGCGGTCGGGGCGGGCACCTCCGACATCACCGTGCAGGCCGAGCTCGTCGCCGCCGACGGGACGACGACGTCGGTCGAGGCCCCCGTCGCGACCGTCACCGTCACCCAGGTCGTCGAGCCGACGACGCCGCCGCCCGCGGAGCCGGCCGTCCCCGAGCCGACCGCCGACCCCGAGCCGACAGCAGCCGACCCCGCTCCCGCGGGTGCGGACGCCGGCACCCCGCCGCGCGCCGGCGGCCCGCTCGCCAGCACCGGCGCCGACGTGCGACTCGTCGGCGCGCTCGGCGCCCTCCTCCTCGCCGGGGGCGGCACCGCCCTCGCCGTGCGCCGCGCCCGGGCAGGTGCGCGATGACCCTCGTCCGCCAGTCCCGCAGGAGCACCCCCGTGACCACCCGCCGCACGGCCCTCACCGTCGTCCTCGTCGGCGGGCTCGCGCTCGCCGCGACCGCGACGGCGCAGGGCGCGCCCCGGCCCGCCGCCGCGACCCTCGAGCTGCCGCCCTACTACGCCGAGCTCGACCTCACCGGCGACGGCCAGGTGACCCCCGCCGACCTCGCCGTCCTCACCGGCGCGCTCGGCGCCACCGACGGCGAGCCCGCCTGGGTGCCCACCGCCGACGTCGACGACGACGGCGTCCTCACCGTCACCGACCTCGCCGCCGTCGCCCAGCGCATGGTCTACGACGACGGCCCGTTCGAGATCGTCGAGGCCTCGGTGATCGACATGCAGGCCGCGATGAACGCGGGCGTGACGACCTCCGTGGAGCTCACCCAGGCGTACCTCGAGCGGATCGAGGCGTACGACCGTGCCCTCCTCGACCCGGAGGGCCGTCCGCTCAACTCCGTCATCACGACGAGCGACGTCGCCATCGACGCCGCCGCCGCGGCCGACGCGACCCGCGCCACCAGCGGGATGACGAGCCTGCTGCTGGGGGTGCCGGTGGCCGTCAAGGACAACGTCAACACCGCCGACATGGCGACCACCGGCGGCTGCGGCTGCTGGGAGGACAACGAGACCGGCACCGACGCGACGATCGTCTCCGGCCTGCGCGCCGACGGCGCGGTCGTCCTCGCCAAGGCCAGCCTCGACGAGTTCGCCTTCGGCTTCGTCTCGGAGTTCTCGACCGGCCTCGAGCCGGGCAGCACGCTGCTCGTGGCCAGCCCCTACGACACCCGCCGCACCGCCGGCGGCTCCAGCGGCGGCACGGGCGCGGCGGTCTCCGCCAACCTCGTGGGCCTCGGGTTCGGCACCGACACCGGCGGCTCGATCCGCGTCCCGTCGTCCTACAACCAGCTCGTCGGCGTGCGGCCGACCATCGGCCTGGTGAGCCGCGCGGGCATCATCCCGCTCGCGCTGAGCCAGGACACCGCCGGCCCGATGGCGCGCAGCGTCGTCGACGCCGCCGTGGCGCTGGACGCCGTCGTCGGGGTCGACCCTGCCGACCCGGTGACCGCCGACCAGGCGGGCAAGGTTCCCGCGTCCTACGCGACGTCCCTCGACGTCGACGCGCTCGACGGAGCCCGCATCGGGTACGTGACGTCGATGGTGGGCAGCAACGCGACGACGACGCGGCTGTTCGCCGAGGCCACCGCCACCCTCGAGGCGCTCGGCGCGACCGTCGTCCCGCTCGAGGCGCCCGCGGGCCTCTCCGACGTGCTCGCCGAGCCGAGCGGGAGCACGAACGAGTTCCGCCACGACCTCGAGGAGTACGTCGCGGCGTACCTCGCCCCGCAGGTCGAGGCGCGCACCCTGGAGGAGATCGTCGCGACCGGTCACTTCGTCACCTCGCGCCAGCGCACCTACGAGTCCCGCGCCGCGGTGACCGAGGAGGTCTACCAGGCGTGGGCGGGGCCCGAGGGCAGCCACACCCGGGCCCTGGCGGCCGGGCAGGTGCTCGTCACCTCGTTCATGGACGAGCTCGGCCTCGACGCGCTCGTCTACCCCACCGGCACGCCGTACGGCACCGTCGGCCAGAACATGCGGCTGAGCCCGAACACCGGGATGCCGTCGGTCACCGTGCCGATGGGCCAGGCCATCGAGGCCGACGGCACGGTCACCGGGGCCGGGGTCAACCTCGAGCTCCTCGGCCGGGACTACTCCGAGGGGACGCTGCTCGG
Organism: Georgenia sp. 311; assembly: GCF_006151955.1. NCBI lineage: Bacteria > Bacillati > Actinomycetota > Actinomycetes > Allobogoriellales > Allobogoriellaceae > Georgenia > Georgenia sp. 311. The sequence continues at coordinate 6,507 of NZ_VDFS01000030.1, forward strand.
GTTCGCCTACGCCTTCGAGCAGGCGACGACGGCGCGCACGACGCCGGCGCTGTACGGCCCGCTCGGCTGACCCGACGCTCGTCCCGGAGGTGCCCCGCGCACCTCCGGGACGAGCGCGCCGTTCAGCCCGACCGGCGACGCGGCAGGGGGACCCGGTCGAGGTCGTGGGCGACGAGGACACGCGCGTCCCCCGCGGCGGCCTGGGCCTGGGCGCGCAGCGGCTCGAGGTCCGGGTAGCGCGAGGAGAAGTGGGTGAGCAGGAGCGTGCGCACCGACGCGGCGGCGGCCAGCGCCCCCGCCTGCCCGGCGGTGAGGTGGCGGTACTCCGCGGCGAGCGCGACGTCCTCGTCGGCGAAGGTCGACTCGGCGACGAGCAGGTCCGCGCCGTCGGCGAGCTGCTGCGCACCGTCGCACGGGGCGGTGTCCATGACGAGGGCGAAGCGCTGGCCGCGCCGCGGCACGCTCACCTCCGCCAGGCTCACCCCACCGACCCGGCCCTCGCGCTGCAGCCGGCCGACGTCGGGCCCGTGCAGCCCGGCGGCGGCGAGCCGCTCCGGCACCAGGGTGCGCCCGTCGGGCTCGACGAGGCGGTAGCCGTAGGTCTCCACGCGGTGGTCCAGCGGCGCCACCTCCAGCCCGGGCGCCACCTCCCCCGCACTGCGGTGCGGGTGCAGACGCAGGTCCAGGCCGGGCGAGGCGACGGACACGAGCGCCCGCACCACCTCCTCCCCGCTCGCCGGGTAGTGGAGGTGGACGGGGTGGCTGACGCCGTCGAGGACCATCCGCGAGAGCACGCCGGGCAGGCCGTAGCAGTGGTCGCCGTGGACGTGGGTGAGGCAGACGTGGTGCACCTGGGTGGCCGAGACGCCGGCGTGGGTCATCTGCCGCTGGGTGCCCTCACCCGGGTCGAAGAGGTAGCCGCGTCCGTCCCACAGCAGCAGGTAGCCGTTGTGGTTGCGGGTGCGGGTCGGCACCTGGGAGGCCGTCCCGAGGACGACGAGCTCACGCACGGCGCGATCGTACCGGCGCCCGCGCCGGACACCCGGCCCGCCCCGGCCGAGCTGCTCGGTACGCTCGCCCCGCCCGGCCGAGCGGGCCGGGCCCCGATCGACCAAGGGAGCACACGCGTGACCGTCACCCCCGACCTGCGCGACTTCATCGCCGGCCTGCCCAAGGCGGAGCTGCACCTCCACATCGAGGGCACCCTCGAGCCGGAGCTGAAGTTCACCCTCGCCCAGCGCAACGGCATCGAGCTCGAGCACGCTACCGCCGAGGAGGTGCGGGCGTCCTACGACTTCGACTCCCTCTCCTCCTTCCTCACCGTGTACTACGACTCCATGCGGGTGCTCGTCACCGCGGACGACTTCTACGACCTCGCGACCGCCTACCTCACCAAGGCGGCGAGCCAGAACGTGCGCTACGCGGAGATCTTCTTCGACCCGCAGGCGCACACCTCCCGGGGCGTGCCCTTCCCGACGATCGTCGGTGGCCTGCGCCGCGCCGTCCTGGACGCGCGCCGCGACCTCGGCATCCACGCCGAGCTCATCATGTGCTTCCTGCGCGACTTCTCCGCCGAGCACGCGATGAGCACGCTCATGGAGTCCCTCCCCTACCGCGACTGGATCCTCGGCGTCGGTCTCGACTCCGACGAGCGCGGCAACCCGCCGGCGAAGTTCGCCGCGGTGTTCGCCCGGGCGCGCCAGGAGGGCTACCTGCTGACGATGCACTGCGACATCGACCAGGAGGGCACCCACGAGCACATCCGCCAGGTCATCGAGGACATCCGCGTCGACCGGATCGACCACGGCTCCAACGCCTTCGAGGTTCCCGATCTCGTCGCCGCCATCAAGGAGCGCGACCTCGGCCTCACCTGCTGCCCGATCTCCAACGGCTGGGTGGTCGACGGCGTCAAGGAGACCGAGATCGTCGGCCTCCTCGAGCAGGGTGTCAAGGTGACCCTCAACTCCGACGACCCGGCCTACTTCGGCGGGTATGTCGCGGAGAACTACGAGCGGCTCGCCGAGGTCGCGGGCCTGGGCCGCGAGCAGCTCGTCCAGCTCGCCCGCAACTCCTTCGAGATCGCCTGGCTCAGCGGCCGGGAGCGCGAGCGCTACCTCGCCGAGCTCGACGCCTACGCCGCGGGGGCCTGACCCGCGAAGGCGCCCCCACCGCCGAGGACCCGCGCGCGGAGGCGCTCGGCGACCCGGCGGTGGGTGGCGGCGTCGGGGTGCAGCTCGTCGGGCAGCGGCAGCTCGGCGTAGTCGGCCGGGCCGTAGAGCTCGCGCCCGTCGAACAGGTTCGGGTCGTGCGCGGCGCGCAGGACGTCGGTGGTGATCGTCCAGCTGTCCGGCACGCCGGCTGCTCCCTCGTCGTCGGCGCCTCGGGTCACGGCGGCACCGTACTCGGCCGCCCGTCACGGCGCACGGTCCGGGACGCGGCTCAGTGCCACGCCCGCGAGCTGAGCCGCCGCGCGACGAGGACCGGCACACCGAGCCGCGCGGAGAGGTTCTCCGCCTGGAGGATCGGGTACGGGACCGGGTGGGAGGCCCCGAGGACGAGCATCTCGTGCTCGCCGTCGCCCGGGACGACCAGGTGGAAGTGGTACGGACCGGAGGGGGTCGCGTCGAAGCGCTGGGGCCACAGCCGCACGAGCGCCCCGTCGGCCACGACGGCGCGCTTCTCGAAGAGGTCGAGGTTCGTGTAGCCCATCGGGACGTGACGCTGGAGGTCCGCCGGTTCCTCGGTGTCGAGGAAGCACGGCGTCACGCCCCGGTTCGTCACGTAGAACCGGGCCGTGGCGTCGTGGGCGACGTCGAAGAGGCCCGGCCCGTCCAGCCATCCAGGGTCGACGGCGCTCGGTACCTCGGCGCGGACCTGCGGCAGCGGGTGCGCCTGCCACCCGGCGTCGTCCCCGCGCAGGTTCCACACCGGCGAGGTGGCGCTCACCGGCCGCGCCGCAGCAGCGCGCGCACGCCGGCGACGGCGGCGGCGCCGGCCAGCACCCACGGCCCGGCCACGAGCACGGGGTCCATCCACTGGTGGTTGACGTCCACCCGGCTGCCGCGCCGCGAGCCCACGCCGTCGTGGCTGAGCTCGGCGCGCACGCCGGTCTCGGTCACGGGGTTGTCCGGCCGCCCGCTCGCCAGGGAGCGCAGGTGGCTCTCGGCGGCGTCGACCCGGTCCGCGGCGATGAGCAGCAGCCAGTGCGCCGCCCGGGCCTCGCTGAAGCGCGCGTAGGAGTAGCGCCGGATGGCGCCCGACAGCCCGTGCAGCGGCGCGACCGTGCCGAAGACCGGGGTGAGCCTCATGTGCTCGACGGACCGCTCGCGGGGGAAGGTCTCCTCCTGCTGCTCGGGCAGGTCCCAGTGCGCGCCGGTGCGCTCCGCGCGCTCCTTGGGGTAGGAGGGTCGGTCGGCGGGGTCGAGGTCGACGCCCCACCCGGGGATCCGGGCGCGCAGCTCCTCGGCGGAGGGCACCGGGGGTGTGGCAGAGGTGTATACGGGAATGCGCTCGCTCATGTCTCTCTCCTCTCAGCTCGCGCTGGGCACGATCAGGGGCTTGATACAGCCGTCGAGCTTCGCCGAGAAGAGGTGGTAGCCCTCGGCGATGTGCTCGAGGGGGATGCGGTGGGTGACGATCTCGCTCGGCTTGAGGTAGCCGTTGCGGATGTGCTCGAAGAGCCGCGGCCACTGTCGTTTGACGGGGGCCTGGTTCATCCGCAGGGTGAGGCCCTTGTTGACGGCGTCGCCGAACTTCACCTGGCTGAAGATGGGGCCGTAGGCGCCCATGACGGAGACGGTGCCGCCCTTGCGCACCCCGTCGATCGCCCAGTTGAGCGCGACGGGTGAGCCGCCCTGGAGCTTGAGCTTGGCCGAGGTCACGTGCTGGAGGAAGCTGCCGTCCGCCTCGGCACCCACGGCGTCGATGGCGACGTCGGCGCCCAGGCCGTCGGTGGTCCGCTTGAGGTGGACGACGACGTCGTCGAGCTCGGCGAAGTTCACCGTCTCGGCGTGGGCGAAGGACCGGGCCTTCTCCAGCCGGTACTCGAGGTGGTCGATGACGATGACGCGGGCCGCACCCATGAACCATGCCGTCTTCGCGGCGATGAGGCCGATCGGGCCGGCGCCGAAGACGGCGACCGTGTCGCCCTCGCGGATCTCGCCGAGCTGGGCGCCGAAGTACCCGGTGGCGACGGCGTCGGTGAGCAGGACGGCGTCCTCGTCGTCCATCCAGTCCGGGATGATCGTCGGTCCGACGTCGGCGAAGGGCACCCGCACGTACTCGGCCTGGCCACCGTCGTAGCCGCCGGTGGTGTGGGAGTAGCCGTAGATGCCGCCGACGGCGGTCGCGTTCGGGTTGACGTTGTGGCAGTTGGACAGCAGCCCGCGGGAGCAGAAGTAGCACGAGCCGCAGGAGATGTTGAAGGGGACCATGACCCGGTCCCCCGGCTTGAGGCTCTCCACGGAGGAGCCGACCTCGTGGACGACGCCGATGAACTCGTGCCCGAAGGTCGTGCCCACCCGGGTGTCCGGCATCATCCCGTGGTAGAGGTGCAGGTCGGAGCCGCAGATCGCGGCCAGCTCGACCCGCACGATGGCGTCGTTCGGATGCTCGATCGCCGGGATGTCCTTCTCCTCGACCCGGATCTTGTACGGACCGCGGTAGACCATCGCACGCACGGGGACCTCCACTCGCTGCTCGGGGGCAGCCAGGGTGGCACGGGCGGCCGAGGTCCGCAGGTCGAAGCGCCCGGTCAGCGGCGGGTGAGCTGGAGGAGGACCTCGGAGTGCGGGGTCTGGGGGAACATGTCGAGCACCTGGCCGCGCACGGCCACGAGCGAGGGCGTGGCCGCGAGGTCGCGGGCGAGGGACGTGACGTTGCAGCTGGAGTAGAGGACGTGCCGGACGCCCGAGTCCTCGAGCCACTGCGCGAGGCGCGGGCCGATCCCGCGCCGGGGCGGGTTGACGACGACGAGGTCCGGGACGGTGCCGGCGTCCAGGGCGAAGGCGGTCGCGTCCCCGGCGAGGAAGCGCACGTCGGCGAGCCCCGCCTCGGTCCGGCTGCGCTCGGCGGCGGCGACCGCGTGGGCGCTCGTCTCGATCCCGGTGACGGTGCGCCCGGGGCGGGCGGCGTGCAGGGCGAAGCCGCCGACACCGCAGTACAGGTCCCACACCGAGGACGGCGCCACCTCCTCCACCCACCGGCCGGCCTGGGCGTACAGCGCGGCGGCGACCTCGGTGTTGGTCTGGAAGAAGCCCTGGGGTCGCAGGTGCAGGGCGATGCCGCCCAGCCGCATGGTGAGGGTCTGCTGCTCGGTGAGGACGACCTCCTCCTCACCCTCGACGACGGCCTTGTGCTCCGGGAGCAGGTTGACCGAGACGACGGCGACCTGTGGCAGGTCGGCGAGCAGCGCGGGCAGGTGCTTGCGCACCCGCGGCAGGGCCTCGCGGGAGCGCAGGACGAAGCGGACCATGAGCTGCCCGTCGGGCGACTCGGTGACGACGAGGTTCTTCAGCTCACCGCGTCGGGCGGGCACGTCGTAGGGGGTGAGCCCGGCGGTGGTGACGAAGGCGGTGAGGGCATCGAAGGCGGCCCGGATGCCCGGGGCGATGATGCCGCACTCGCGCAGGTCCACTCCCCTGCCCGCGGCGTCGAGGATGCCGAGCGTGGGCGCGGTGACGGTGCCGCCGACGACCATCTTCGCCTTGTTCCGGTAGCCGGACTCCCGGCTCGCGACCGCGGGGAGCCACTCGGCCGGGCCGTGGGACCCGAGGACAGCGCGGGCGTGCTCCTCCTTGCCGGCGAGCTGGGCGGCGTACGGCGTGCCCATGAGGGTGCACGAGGTGCACCGGCCGGCGTCGAAGTAGGAGCACTGCATGGCCCCACCAGCGTACGGGGGCCGGGGTGGGCCGCGGGCCGGAGATCCGTCACACGGTGCCGAGGCGGGGCACTCCCCTGGCCTCGGTGAGCTCCGCACGGGTGGCCGGGCGGCCCGTCGTGCGGGCCACCTCCGCCGAGGCGGCCGCGTTGTCGAGGAGCTCCTGCAGCGTGCCGGCCACGAGGGTGCGCAGGTCCTCGCGCGCGTGGACCCCGAGGAGACCCCCGGACCACAGCGCGTCGAGGACCCCCGCGACGAAGGCACCGTGGTCACCGCCGTGGTCGCCGCGGACCTCGGCCGTCGTCCCGACGGCGTTGGTGGCCCGCGCCCCGTCCGCACCCGTGACGACGACGACGGACGGACCGGCGGTGAGCCAGCGGCGCACGGTGGAGGCCGCCTCCTCGCCCGGGTGGAGGCGGGCGAGGTCGCCGGCGGCGACGGTGACGACGTCGGCGCGGGCGAGGAGCGCCTGCACGCGTGACTCCTCGGCGCCCTGGGGCACGGCGTAGCTCACGGTCGCACCGGACCTGTAGACGTCCACGGCCTCCGGGCCGCGGACGGGGTCGACGTCGCCGACGTGGACGACGAGCGGGCTGTTCGTCGCGGTCGGGGCCCTCCGGGGGACCTGCTCCGGCGAGACGCGCTCGACCGTCCGGCCGAGCGCCTCGAGGCCCTCGGCCACCCGGGACGCCGGGCTGTCGGTGGGCGCGCCGGGCTCGAGGGCGACGTACGCCGGCGCCTCGGGCGCGCGGCGGTCGGTGAGGGTGGGGGTCGGGCCCCAGCCGACGCTCGTGGGTGGCTTGGCGCCGTCCCCGAGCGTCGGGTCCTCGCTGCGGCGACGCAGCGTGCGGGCGTCGGGGGCGCGCGGTGACGGGACGGAGGTCGCTGCCTCCCGGTCCGCGGGGTGGGTGTGCTCGGCCATCGGTCCTCCTCGTGGTCGGTTCCGTCATCGAACCTACGGGCCGACGCCGAGCGCGCAAGGCGGGGCTAGCGCAGCCGGAAGCGGACCCGGTCCCCCGGCCGGACCTGGGCGAGCGTGTCGAGGGCGGCGTCGCGCACGACGGCGACCACCGGGTACCCACCGGTCACCGGGTGGTCGGCGAGGAAGACGACCGGCTGACCGTCGGCCGGGACCTGGACGGCGCCGGCGACCGTGCCCTCGCTCGCCAGCTCGGCGTCGTCGGCGCGGTCGAGCGCGGTGCCCTCGAGGCGGACCCCGACCCGGTTGGAGCGGACGCCGACGGTCCACTCCTGCCCGAGCAGCCGCTCCACGGACTCCGGGGTCACCCAGTCCTCCCGCGGCCCGAGCGTCACGGGCACCTCGAGGACGTCGCCGGGCGCCGCGGCTACGCGCGGCGGCTCGGACCGGGCGACGGCGGTGCCCGGGGGCGGCCCCACGGGCAGGACGGTGCCGGTGGCGAGCGGGGCGGGACCGGTGCCGGAGAGGACGTCGGTCGACCGGCTGCCGAGCACCGGGGCGACGGCGAGGCCGCCGCGCACCGCGAGGTAGACGCGCAGGCCCGCGTCCGGGTGCCCCACCCGCAGCTCCTCGCCGTCGTAGAGCGCGAACGGCTCGTCGGTGGGTGGCGTCCGCGCGACCGAGCCGTCGCGCAGCGCGGTGAGCGGGGCCCGCGCCCCGCTCACCGCGAGGACGTGGTCCCCCACCGCCCGCAACGCCAGCCCACCGAGCACGGTCTCGACGACGGCGGCCTCCCGGGGGTTGCCGACGAGCCGGTTCGCCTGCCGTGCCGACCCGCGGTCCGCCGCGCCCGACGGGCTCACGCCGAGGTCGAGCCGGCCGGGCCGGCCGAGGTCCTGGACCAGGCTCTGGGTACCGGCGGCGAGGACGACGAGGGCCGGGCCCTCATCGGCGACGGGTGCGGCGGGCGGGGTGGGGACCACCGCGGTGACGACCTCGCGGACGGCGCGGAAGCGCACCCGTGCACCGGGGCGCAGCAAGGCCGTTGGGTCGCGGTCGAGGTCCCACACCGGGGCGGCGGTACGCCCGAGGAGCTGCCAGCCGCCTGGGGAGCGCCGGGGGTAGACGGCGGAGAAGTGACCCGCGAGGCCGACCGCCCCCGCGGGCACGGCGGTGCGCGGGCGCGCGCGGCGCGGCACGTCGAGCGCCGCGTGCTCACCGACGAGGTAGGCGAAGCCGGGCGCGAACCCGCCGAACGCGGCCGTCCACACCTGCCCGGTGTGGGCGGCGACGACGGCGTCGGCGCTCATCGCCGTGAGCGCGGCGACCTCGGCGAGGTCGGCGCCGTCGTAGACCGTGTCGACCCGGACGACGTCGCCCTCCGGCCGGGCGTCCGCGGCGGCGGGCAGGTCGCGCAGGAGCGGGACGAGGCGGTCGCGGGCGCGCCGGTCGGCGGCTCGGACGAACAGCGTGCGGGCGGCGGGGAGCACCTCGAGCTGCCCGGGCAGCGGCGCCGCGGTGAGCACGGCGTGCAACCCGAGGACCTCCCCGAGGTCGGCGCACTCGACGAGCAGCGCGCGCTCCCCCGCGTGGCGCACGGTGCGCGGTGTCACCGGAAGCCGGTGACCGGGACGCCGGCGGCGTCGAGGGCCGCGCGCGCGGCCGTGGCGACGGCGACCGCGCCGGGCGTGTCCCCGTGCACGCACACGCTCTGCGCCGGGACGTGGATCGTCGTCCCGTCGACCGCCTCGACGGTGCCGGTCGTGGCCAGGCGCACGACGCGTGCGGCCACCCGGGCGGGGTCGGTGATGACCGCCCCGGGCCGGGAGCGGGGCACGAGGGTGCCGTCGGGCTGGTAGGCGCGGTCGGCGAAGGCCTCGGGGACCGGCCGCAGCCCGGCCTCGCGGGCCTCCTCCTCGATGACGGTGCCGGGCAGCACGAGGATCGGCAGGTCCGGGTCGACCGTCCGCACCGCCGCGGCGACGGCGCGTGCCTGCGCCCGGTGGTGGGCGATCGCGTTGTACAGCGCCCCGTGCGGCTTGACGTACCGCACGAGCGTCCCGGCGGCCGCGGCCATGGCCTGCAGCGCCCCGATCTGGTAGATCACCTCGTCGACGAGCTCGCCGGGGTCGACGTCGATGAACCTGCGGCCGAAGCCGGCACGGTCGCGGTAGGAGACGTGGGCCCCCACGTCCACGCCCGACGTCGCCGCGGACAGGCAGGTGCGCCGGGCGGTGCTCGCGTCCCCGGCGTGGAACCCGCACGCGACGCTCGCGCTCGAGACGAGCCGCAGGATCGCGGCGTCGTCCCCGGTGGCGCGGGGACCGAGGGACTCGCCGACGTCGGCGTTGAGGTCGATCGGCATGGGGCTCCTTCCCACCGGGAGGATACCGGCGCCTCAGCGCAGGTCGAGGCGCATGAGGACGCGCGGGAATCCGGCGAGGACGGAGGTGGTGTCGGCCGCCTTGGTGAACCCGGCGCGCTCGAAGACGTGGCGGGTGCCGACGTAGGCCATCGTGAGGTCGACCTTGGCCCCGCCGTTGTCCACCGGGTACCCCTCGACGGCCGGCGCGCCGTAGGAGCGGGCGAGGTCCACCGCCCCGGCGAGGAGCGGGTGGACGATCCCCCGGCCCCGGTGGCCGGGGCGCACGCGCAGGCACCACACCGACCACACGTCGAGGTCGTCGACCCGCGGGATGCGGCGGTTGCGCGCGAAGCTCGTGTCGGCCCGCGGGTGCACCCCCGCCCACCCCACGACGTCCTCACCGTCGTAGGCGAGCACGCCCGGTGGCGGGTCCTGCGCGACGAGCTCACGCACCCGCTCCCCGCGCGCCGTGCCACGCAGCGCGAGGTGCTCCCGCGAGGGCAGCCGGTAGGACAGGCACCAGCACACGTTGGCGTCGGGCCGCTTGGGTCCGACCATCGTCGCGACGTCCTCGAAGACGACCGCCGGGCGCACCTCGATCGGCATGGGGACATCGAACACCGCGGCCGCGACCGGGGCCAGGGAAATGGTGAGCCGAACCACGTGCGACCTGCCGGTGGCGTGGCGTGAGGAGTCGTCACCACGGGTGAGAATGAGGCCGAAACCGGCGAGGGCGCGCGACGCCCCGGCGGCGCGTCTCCCCCGCCCAGAGTCACCGGTGGAGGTGTGTCTTGACGATCCGTCCCGAGCTCGAATCCGAGCAGTCGACGACCAGCCAGGTCGGGTCGATGCTCGTCACGTTCCTCATCGTGGCGGCCCTCGTCCCCGGAGCCCTCGTGCTCGCCCTCACGTGGGGGGTGCGCGCGATCGCCGCGGGCTGGGGCGCCGTGCTCGGCGGGCTGCTGCTCGCCGCCGCGTGGCCGGTCATCGTGCCCGCGTGGCGCGAGGTGACCGGCCGTGAGCCGGGCAGGTTCCTGCGGCTCCCGGGCTGGGTGTGGCTCGGCGTCGCCGGGACCCTGGGGTGCCTCGTCCTGTTCTGAGTGCCGGGCTCGTCACCGCTCGGCCGGTCAGCGACCGGGGTAGGCCCGCGGGCCGTTCACCGGGACGATCTGCTGGCCGAGCGGCACGAGCGCGAGGGGCACCATCTTCCAGCAGGCGACGCCCAGCGGGATGCCCACGACGGTGAGGCACAGGAGGAAGCCCGCGACGACGTGCGCCAGGGCGAGCTCCCAGCCGAGCACGAGGATCCACACGACGTTGCCGATCATCGCCAGCGCCCCGGCGTCCTGCCGGAAGACCGCCCGGCGCCCGAAGGGCCACAGGACGAAGCTCGCCAGCCGGAAGGAGGCGATGCCGAACGGGATCGTGACGACGAGGGCGCAGGCGATGACCCCGGCGACGACGTAGGCCAGCGCGAGCCACCAGCCGGCGAGCAGGAGCCAGAGGATGTTGCCGATGGTCCGCATGCCCCCACGGTAGCGAGGCCCGAGTCGCGGCGCAGTGCGACGATGGGGCATGGTCCGGCACTCCCCGGTGGAGGCCGCGGCGGCCGGTCTGGCCTCCGGGGCGGTGACGCTCGGCGTCGCCGAGGTCGTCGCCGGGCTGCTCGTGCGGGTGGTCGGCACGGACGGCACGCCCTCCCCGCTCCTCGCCGTCGCCGACTCCTTCGTCGACCGCACGCCGGCCTGGCTCAAGGACGCGGCGATCGCGGCGTTCGGCACCGGCGACAAGGCGGCGCTGATCGTCGGCACGGGCGTGGTCCTCGCCGCCCTGAGCGCAGGGCTCGGCCTGCTCGCACGGCGCCGGCGGGGCCTCGCGCTGGCCGGTCTCACGCTGCTGTGCGTGGTGGCGCTCGCGGCGGTGCTCACCCGGCCGGGCGCGGCACCGGCCGACGCCGCGCCGACGGTGCTCGGCGGGGGCGCCGGCCTGCTCGTTCTGGTGGCGCTGTTCCCCGGCCCGTCGGCCGCACGCGCCCCCACCCCCGCCCCCGACGGCCCCGGGCGACGGTCGGTGCTGGTCCTCGGCGGGTCACTCGCCGTCCTCGGGGTGCTCGGCATCGTCGCCGGCCGCGTCCTCAGCGGGGCCGGTGAGGTGGTGCGGGCGGCGCGCCGGGCGTTCGTCGTCCCGTCGGTCGCGGTGCCGGTGACGGTCGACCCGGCCGCGGAGCAGGGCGTGCGGGGGCAGCCGCCCTTCCGCACGCCCAACGCGGAGTTCTACCGGATCGACACGGCGCTCGCCGTGCCGCAGGTCGACCCGGCCGCGTGGCGGCTGCGGGTGCACGGCATGGTGAGGCGCGAGGTCGACATCGACATGGCCGACCTGCTCTCCCGCCCGATGGTCGAGGCGCTCGTCACGCTCACCTGCGTGTCCAACCCGGTGGGCGGGGACCTCGCCGGCACGGCGGTGTGGACGGGCCTGCCGGTGAGTGAGCTCCTCGCGGAGGCCGGCCCGCTGCCCGGCGCGGACATGGTGCTCTCGACGAGCGCGGACGGCTGGACGGCGAGCACGCCGCTGGAGGTGCTCACCGACGGACGCGACGCCGTGCTCGCCGTCGGGATGAACGGGGAGCCGCTGCCCCCCGAGCACGGGTTCCCGGCACGGCTGGTCGTCCCCGGGCTGTACGGCTACGTGTCGGCGACGAAGTGGGTCGTCGACCTCGAGGTCACCCGGTTCGCCGACGCCGCGGCCTACTGGACCACCCGCGGCTGGGCCGAGCGCGGGCCGGTGAAGACGGCCTCGCGCATCGACGTCCCTCGGGGCCGGAGCCTGCCCGCCGGCCCGACGACGGTCGCCGGGGTGGCGTGGGCGCAGCACCGCGGCATCTCCCGCGTCGAGGTGCGGGTGGACGACGGCGAGTGGCTGCCCGCCGATCTCGCCGCCGAACCCACGGTCGACGCGTGGCGGCAGTGGCGTCTCGCGTGGGAGGCGACCCCCGGGCGTCACACCCTCACCGTGCGTGCCACCGACGGGACCGGGGAGACGCAGACCTCGGCCGAGGCGCCGCCCGTGCCGGACGGCGCCTCGGGGTGGCACTCGGTCGTGGTTGACGTGGAAGGCTGAGCTCGTCGTGGGTCGGCTCCGGGGCCAGGGCTGCCTGCCCCTTCGACGTCGCTGACGCGGTACTCGGACGCGGCGTCCTCACCTGGCGGGTTGGCCGCGGTCCTCGGTGCCGGTCACCGCCTGGACGACGGTCGTGCCCACGTTCTCGTCGAGGACCCGCGCCAGGTCGTGGATGTCGAGCCCACCCTGCGAGATCCGCGCCGCGGCCTGGGATACGGTCCGACGATGGCGCGCGTTCAAGAGGTTGACATCTCGGCACTGCTCTCGGCGGCGGAGGACGTCCCTCCCGCCGAGGCGATCTCCGCCGTGGCCGAGGCGTTGCACGAGGCGCTCGGTGTGCAGTCCGCCGCGTTCCTCATCGCCGACGCCGCGGGCAGCACGCTGGTCGACCACACCCACGCCGGGACCCGGTTCGACCTCGACGGCACCACCCCGGGGCGGGCCTGGCGTGAGCAGCGGATCGTCCAGGACGGGGACGGTCGCGCGTACGTCCCCGTGACCGTCCGGGGCGACGCCCTGGGGGTGCTTGCCGTGACGCTGCCCGGGCACGACGCCGACCCGGACGCCGAGACGGGCGAGGAAGGCACCCTCGCCCCGGGGACGGCCACGCAGCTGGCCGCGGTCGCGCACGCGCTCGGCTACGTGCTCATCGCCAATCAGCGGCACACCGACACCTACGAGACGGCCATGCGGTCGGCGGAGTTCACGCTGCCCAGAGAGATCCAGCGCCGCCTGCTGCCGCCCGGGTTCGTCTGCGAGGGCGGGTCCTTCACGATCGCGGGATGGTTGGAGCCCTCGGCCAGCGCCGCGGGAGACTCCTTCGACTACGTCGCCTCCTCCGACCGGCTCACGGTCTCCCTCACCGACGCCACCGGGCACGACCTCAGGGCCGCCATGATGGCCACGCTCACGGTCAACGCGCTCCGCAACACCCGCCGAGCAGGCGCCGGTATCGTCGAGCAGGCGCACGCCGCCAACCGGGCACTCCTGGCCCAGAACCGCGCCGACGTCGGGCAGGACGCCTACGACACCGGGGTCCTCGGCTCCTACGTCACCGGGATCCTCCTCGAGATCGACATCCAGGGGTCGGCCGAGCCGCACCGCGGTGCCGACCACACGGTCGCCCGGATCATCAACGCCGGGCACCCAGGAGCCCTGCTGCTGCACGACGGACGCGTGACCAGCATCGCTCCGGCGAACAACCCCATGCTGGGGCTGCGCGAGCACGACTTCCTGGTCCAGGAGATCGACCTGAGCCCGGGCGACCGGCTCCTGCTCATGACCGACGGCATGCTCGAACGCAGCGCCGCCGCGTTCGACCTACCGGGCGCCTTGCGCGACACCGCTGACCAGCACCCACGCAACGTCGCCCACGACATCGCCCGGATCTTCCTCGACACCGTGGGCACCGAGATCAAGGACGACGCCGCTGTCCTGCTGCTCGAGTGGCACGGCGGCCCCACGAGCCGCTCCACCGGCAGCGGCGCAGACGACGCCCGCTAGGCACCCTGCGCCGCGGACGCATCTGTCTCATCGCCGACGCCACTCGCGCCGGCGCCGCCGACCAGACGGTCGTGCACGACCGGGAGAGCGACACCACCCTCGTCGGTGACTGGAACGGGGACCAGAGCGACACCATCGGCATCCGCCGCGGACCAACCCCGGTCACGCCCTCCAGTCGTGGCGGAGGCCTTCGTCGTCGCGCGCAGCGGGCCGTGCGGCGGCAGAATCGGGAGATGGCCACCGCGAAGAAGCCCGCCGCCACGAAGCAGCCCTCCGGCTCGAAGGAGCCGACTGCCACGATGGAGCAGGAGGCACCGTCCTCCGAGGTCACCGGGTTCCGCACGACGAAGATCCCGAACAAGATCTACGAGGCGGAGCTCTACCGGCTCCAGGGTGAGCTCGGGAAGCTCCAGGCGTGGGTGAAGGACACCGGTGCGCGCGTCGTCGTCGTCTTCGAGGGTCGCGACGCCGCCGGGAAGGGCGGGACGATCAAGCGGATCACCGAGTACCTCTCCTCCCGCGTCGCCCGGATCGCCGCGCTGCCCGCGCCCACCGAGCGCGAGCGCGGACAGTGGTACTTCCAGCGCTACATCCAGCACCTGCCCGCGGCCGGGGAGATCGTCCTGTTCGACCGCTCCTGGTACAACCGCGCCGGCGTGGAGAAGGTCATGGGGTTCTGCACCCCCGAGGAGCACAAGCGCTTCCTGCGCCAGTGCCCGATCTTCGAGCAGATGCTCGTCGAGGACGGTGTCCACCTGCGCAAGTACTGGTTCTCGGTGTCCGACGACGTCCAGCTCGAGCGGTTCCGCAAGCGGCTGCACGACCCGCTGCGGCAGTGGAAGCTCTCCCCCATCGACCTCGAGTCGATCACCCGCTGGGAGGACTTCTCCCGGGCCAAGGACGAGATGATGGTCCACACCGACACCGCCGTCGCCCCGTGGCACCACGTCGCCTCGGACTCCAAGAAGCAGGCCCGGCTCAACATGATCCACCACCTGCTCGCCTCCCTCCCCTACGTCGAGGTGCCCCACGACAAGCCCACGCTGCCCAAGCGTCCGCAGGGCACCGGCTACCAGCGCCCGCCGATCGAGGTGTCCTCCTACGTGCCGGACTGGGCCTCCACGCTCGTCGAGGACCCCTCGCTCGACGACGGCGCCAGGTCCCGCAGCAAGGGCTGACGCCGGCGCGGACGGGGCGTGCGCGCGGCGCGGCGGCCGGGCACGCTGGGCGCATGCCGAACCCCACCGCCGCCATGCTCGTCATCGGGGACGAGATCCTCTCCGGTCGCACCCGCGACGCGAACGCCTACCACCTCGCCGGGCAGCTCACCGCCGTGGGCATCGACCTGCGCGAGGTGCGGGTCGTCCCGGACGACCACGACGTCATCGTCGGCGCGCTCCACGCCCTGCGCGACGGCTACACCCACGTCTTCACCTCCGGCGGGATCGGCCCGACGCACGACGACATCACCGCCGACGCCGTCGCCGCCGCGTTCGGGGTGGGGATCGCCGTGCGCGACGACGCGCGCGCCCTGCTCGAGGAGGCGGCGGCCCGCCGTGGCACAGTCCCCTCACCGGAGCAGCTGCGCATGGCGCGCATCCCCGACGGCGCCACACTCATCGCCAACGACGTCTCCGGAGCCCCGGGGTTCAGCCTCGGCAACGTCCACGTCATGGCCGGCGTCCCGAGCATCTTCCGGGCCATGCTCGACGCCCTCCTGCCCGGCCTGCAGGCGGGTGTCCCACGCGAGTCCCGAGAGGTGCGTTTCGAGGTCGGGGAGAGCCGGGTGGCGGGCCCGCTGCGTGAGCTCGCCGAGCGGACCCCGGCGCTGAGCTTCGGCTCCTACCCCTTCAGTGACGGCCAGGTGCGGGGCACGACCGTCGTCGTGCGCGGGACGGACGCCACCCTGCTCGACGACGCCATCGCCCGGCTCGAGGAGATCCGCCGCGCCGTGTCCTAGCCCTGGCCCGTCACGGCCTCGGCCGCCTCGACGACGCGCTCGCACAGCTCATGGGTCGCCAGGGCGTCCGTCGCGTCGAGGATCCGGCCGGCCGCGACAGCGGAGAGGAACTCGGCACACATCGCGTCGAAGCCGCGCAGCGCGGTCGCCGGGCGCCAGCCGTCCCGTCGGGTGAGCCGCTCCTGGCCGGCGAGGTCGACGATGTCGGCGAGGTCGACCACCTGGCGCCGCCGCCCGTCCCCGACGACGTCGAGCACCTCGTGCGACATGCCCGCCGTCCAGCTCATCACCCCGGTCGCGAGCCGGCCGTCCTCCCCCGTGAAGTGGACGGCGAGCCGCCGGGCGGTACCGCCGCCCCCACCACGCACCGAGACCGTGAGGTCGGTCAGCGTGGAGGGCACGAGGAATCGCAGCGTGTCGAGCACGTGGATGAAGTCGTCGAAGACCATGGCGCGAGCCGGCCCCAGCGGGTGGGAGCGGTGCTTCTGCAGGGTGACGACGTCGAGGTCCGGCCACTCGGCCAGCGCCCGCACGGCGGGCGCGTGGCGGCGGTTGAAGCCCACGGCGAGGGACACCCCGAGCCTGGTTGCGAGCGACACCAGCGCGGCCGCCGTGGCATGGTCCTGCGCTATCGGCTTGTCGACGAGCACGGGGACCCGGTGCCGCAGCAGCGTCTCGACGACCTCGGGGTGGACCGCCGTGGGGGCGTGCACCGTCGCGGCGTCCAGGCCCGTGGCGATCGCGTCGTCGAGGGACGTGAAGCGCTCGGCCACCCGGTACCGCTCACCCACGGCGTCCAGGGTGGCCCGCCGGCGCGACACGAGGACGGGGGTGACTCCCGCCGTCGCCGCCAGCACGGGCAGGTAGGCCTTGCCGGCGATGTCGCCCAGGCCGATGACCGCGACGCGCATGAGGTTCTCCGTTCGGGTGGGGCGACCCGGCGAGCCTAGCGCCGCTGCGGACGTCGTTGCGCGCGCCTGCGCCGTCGGCGGCGCGTACGGTGGGAAGCGTCCGGCGGGAAGGGAGGGCAGCCGTGGTCCAGACCTTCCGCGCGCTCGTCCTCGAGGACGACCCTGACGCAGCGACGCTCCTGCGGGTGGCCCTCGAACGGCACGGCGGGTTCGACGTCGACACCGTGGTGTCGGCCGAGGACGCGCTCGCCGCCCTGCGCGCCAGGACCTACGACGTCCTCCTCAGCGACATCGAGCTCCCCGGCCGTTCCGGGCTGGACATCATCCCCGAGGTGCGGACGATCGACCCGACGCTGCCGGTCATGATCGTCACCGCCTACCCGACCTTCGACCACGCGGTCGAGGCGCTGCGCGGCGCCGCCGACGAGTTCCTCGTCAAGCCCGTGTCCACGGCCCTCATCGTCCGGCGCGCCGGCGAGCTCGCCGAGCGTGCCCGGGCCGAACGGGCTTCCTCGCGCGAGCGGGTCCTGGCCATCGGCGCCCACCCCGACGACGTCGAGATCGGCGTCGGCGGGACCCTCGCCGCGCACGCCGCCGCCGGTGACGAGCTCGCCGTCCTCACCCTCTCCGGAGGTGCCGTCGGCGGCGCGGTGTCCGCGCGCCGGTCGGAGGCCGCAGCGGCCGCGGCCGTCGTCGGCGCCCGGCTCATCCACCTCGACTTCCCCGACACCCGGCTCGATCCCGCCGGGGGCGTCATCACGGCGATCGAGGAGGTCGTCGCGGAGGTGGAGCCCGTACGCATCTACACCCACGGGGTGCACGACCGCCACCAGGACCACCGTGCGGTCCACGAGGCCGTCCAGGTCGCCGCGCGGGCGGTGCCCGGCCTGTGGTGCTTCCAGAGCCCGTCCTCGACGGTCGCCTTCGCCCCCAACCGCTTCGTCGACATCGACGGCTTCCTCGACACCAAGCTCGAGATGCTCGCGGCCTACGAGTCGCAGCGTCACCGCGACTACATGCAGCCCGACGTCGTGCGGGCCGCGGCCCGGTACTGGTCACGGTTCAGCCCCGCCGGGCTCGTCGAGCCCCTCGAGACGGTCCGTGCGGCCGAGGCACTCATCCCGCCACCCGCGCCGGACGCGACGTACGCGGGGCAGGGGCACGGCCCGCTCGACGCTGCCGACTGACCGGGCGCTCGTGTCCAGGGACCGGGTCACCGCCGACACCTACCGGAGCGCGTGGTCCGGGGACGCCGCGATCGGGCAGCGGCAGATCCCGGTCACGATCGGTGTCGTCGTCGCCGCGGTGGTCCTGCTCACGACCGACAGCGCGGGCGACGAGACCCTCGTCCTGGCGGCCACCGCGGTGGTCGTGCTCCTCCAGGTCGTCACCGCGGTGCTCGACTGGACGCGCTGGCCGGAGTGGCTCGGCTACGTCCCTCCGCTCGTCCAGATGGCCGCGATCGCCGTGCTCGACGTCGGTGCGGGCCTGGACCAGATGGTGTTCGACGTCCTGCTCATGCTCCCGGTCCTCGGGCTCGCCGCGCGGCCCGGCCGCACCGCGCTCGCACTCGCGCTGGGCGGCGCGACCACGGTGCTCCTCGTGCCCGTCGTCCTCGACGAGGGCCGTGTCCAACCTGTCCTGCACCTCATCGTCACGCTCGTCATCGTCGGGCCGATCGCGCGCGGGGTGCACACGATCGTCGGGGTGTCGCGCCGGCAGGCGGAGGACCTGGCCGCCGCAGGCCGCGCCCTCGCGCAGACCGCGCAGGAGCTTCGCGACTCCCGGGACACCCTCGCGGGCATCCTCGCCGCCGCCACCGAGCAGGGGTTCGTCGCGACCGACGCCCGCGGCTCCGTCGTCTCGGCGAACACCGGCGCCGAGCGGATCTTCGCGAGGCGCACGGCCGACCTCCTCGGGCGCGACGTCGCCGAGCTCGTCGCCCCGCAGGCCCCCGCGCCCTACGCGGACGAGGGGCCCGCGGAGGCGCCCGCCGAGGGCGTGCGCCGGCTCATCGCCGAGGCGGCGGCGAGCGGCAGCGCGGTCGCCGAGTGGGACGGGGTGCTGCCGGACGGGTCTCGCCGCGACCTCGAGCTCGTCGTCACCCCCCGGGCTGCACTCTCGGGGGCCGCGCCCGAGCTGCCGGCGGGCTACCTCTTCGTCGCGACCGACGTGACGAGGCGGCGCGCGGAGGAGAGCGCCCAGGACGAGTTCATCGGCCTCGTCAGCCACGAGCTGCGCACGCCCCTCGCCTCCATCCTCGGCTACGTCGAGCTGCTGCTGCTCGACGACGAGACGATGGCTGAGGAGCACCGGGCCTACCTCCAGGTGGTCGCGCGCAGTGCGCACCGGCTCCAGGGCCTCGTCGACGACCTCCTGGCCAGCGCCCAGATCGTCGCGGGCGAACCGGTGCTCCGGCCACAGGAGACCGACGCGGCCGAGGTCGTGCGTGACGCCGTCGCCGCCGAGCAGCCGACGGCGCGGGCGCTGGGGGTCACGGTCCACGTGCGCGGCGACGCCCGGGCACCGCTCACCTCCGACCCCCAACGGCTGACCCAGGTGGTGACCAACATCGTCAGCAACGCGGTGAAGTACAGCTACCGGGGCGGGGAGGTCGAGGCGCGGGTGGTCACCGAGCCTCCGGCGGACGGGTCACGCCGGGTACGCATCAGCGTCCGGGACCACGGCCGCGGGATCGCCGCGGACGAGCTCGAACACGTGACCGAACGCTTCTACCGCACCCGCGACACCCGCCGGCTCCGGGTGCGCGGCGTGGGGCTGGGACTCTCGCTGGTGCGCACCCTCGTCGAGCAGCACGGGGGGACGATGACGATCACCAGCGAGCCCGGCGAGGGCACGCAGGTCGACGTGCTCCTGCCCGACCTGCCGCCACCCGACGACGACGCGTGACGCACCGGTTCCTCAGCCCGGTGCGCGTCCACGGCCGCCGCGACGTCCCGGCGCTGCGCGTCGAGGAGCACGACGTTCCTCTGGGACACCCCTGGGCGTCATGGGGACGCCCCCTGGAGCACACCGCCGTGCCGCAGAAGGGTGTCCCAGGGAGGTCGGCCCTCGACCCGTCGGCTGCCGCACACGCCCGGCGTGCCCAGCGGGACCGCCCCGGCGGTGCGACGCGGGAGCGGCTCAGCGGACGTGCGCGTCCACGGCCTCCGCGAGCGTGCCGATGACCGGCCACGCGCCCTCGGAGCTGTTGCCGAGGACGCTCACGGTCGTGCGGGACTCCACGAGGTGCGTCGAGCGGAAGGACACACCGGCGTCGTAGCCCTCGAGCACGAGCGCCGGCGCCGTCTCGTGCAGCCAGAAGCCCATGCCGTAGCGCATGTCCTCCTCCGGCACGTCGTTGCGCGGGCGGGTGAGGGTCTCCACGCCCTCGGGCGAGATGATGCGGCCGTCGAGCAGGGCGCACCAGAAGCGGTGGAGGTCCGCGGCCGTGGTGAAGGCGCCGCCGTCGCCGTTGCCGAGCACGGGCAGGTGGAGGGTGTTCGTGAGGTCGCCGTCGTCGTGGACGTAGCCCACGGCGACGTCCCCCGGCAGCGCGTTGAGCGGCAGGAAGTCCGTCCGCTCGAGGCCGGCGGGCTCGAGCACGAGCCGGCGCACGACGTCGTGGTAGGTCTCGCCCGTCACCCGCTCGAGCACGACGGCGAGGACCACGTATCCGCTGTTGCAGTACGCGAACCGCTCCCCCGGCGCGAACTTCTGCGCACGCCCCTCGAGCAGCGGCAGGAAGGCGGTCGCCGTCGTGAGCGTGTGCGAGGGCACCGTGAGCACGTAGTCGACCGGCTCCCAGTCCGAGTCCTCGTCGAGGTAGTCGCCGATGCCCGAGGTGTGGCTGAGCAGGTGCTCGATCG
The DNA here is from genome assembly GCF_006151955.1 of Georgenia sp. 311. NCBI lineage: Bacteria > Bacillati > Actinomycetota > Actinomycetes > Allobogoriellales > Allobogoriellaceae > Georgenia > Georgenia sp. 311. The sequence goes on from NZ_VDFS01000030.1 coordinate 27,032, forward strand.
TCACGGCGTCGTCGATCAGCGGCAGGTCCTGCCCGAGCAGCTCGCGCACCGGCTGGTCCAGACGCAGGACGCCGTTCTCCACGAGGCGCATGACGGCGAGCGCCGTGAACGCCTTGCTTCCGCTGGCGACCGCGAGGCGGGTGTCCACCGTCATCGGCAGCCGCAGTGGGCGGTTCGCGTGACCCGCGGCGCGTTCGAGCACGCGGCTCTCGCCGACGTCCACAGTCACCACCCCGGAGAAGGGGGAGGCGGTGAGCGCCTCGTCGAGGGCGTTCGCGTCGATGTCCACGGGTGGCGACGCTACGGGAGCCGCCGCGGCCCGCGCAGCGGAAGTACGCCTCAGTCCGCCGGCGCGGCCGGGAAGGACACGGTGAAGACCGTGCGTCCCGGGACGCTGTCCGCGGCCACCCGGCCCGCGTGGGCGCGCACGACGGCGTCGACGATCGCCAGGCCCAGGCCGGTGGAACCGGTGCCCGGGCTGCGTGCGGCGTCCCCGCGGGCGAAGCGGTGGAACAGGCGGGGCAGCAGCTCGGGCGCGATGCCCGGGCCGTCGTCCTCCACGCGCAGCTGGACGGTGTCTCCCTCGCACCGCACGGACGTCGTCACGGTCGTCCCGGCCGGGGTGTGGACGCGGGCGTTGGCGAGGAGGTTGGCCAGGACCTGGCGCAGCCGGTCCTCGTCGCCGACGACGAGCGCCGGGCCGCTCACCTCCGGGTCGGGCAGGTCCAGGCGCCACGTGTGGTCCGCGCCCGCGACGTGCGCGTCGGCGACGGCGTCCACGGCGAGCACGGCGAGGTCGACCTCCTCCCGGGCGAGCGGACGCCCGGCGTCGAGGCGCGCGAGCAGGAGCAGGTCCTCGACGAGCGTCGTCATGCGGGCCGACTCGGACTCCACCCTCCCGATCGCCTGCTCGGCGCCCTCGGGCAGCTCGCCGGGCAGCCGGCGCAGGAGCTCGGTGTAGCCGCGGATGGAGGCGAGCGGCGTGCGCAGCTCGTGGCTGGCGTCGGCGACGAACTGGCGCACCTGGGTCTCGCTGTCGTGCCGCTGGCGCAGGGCGTCCTCCACGTGGGCCAGGAGCCGGTTGAGGGCAGCACCCACCTGGCCCACCTCGGTGGCCGGGTCGGTGTACCGGGCGGGGACCCGCTCGTCGAGGGCGACCTGGCCCTCGTGGAGCGGCAGCGAGGCGACCGTGGTCGCGGTGGCCGCGACCTCGTCGAGCGGGCGGAGCTGGCGCCGTACGAGCAGCCCGCCGGCGGTCGCGGCACCCGCGACGGCGACGAGCGCGATGCCCGTCTCGGCGGCGACGTAGTCCTGGACGGTGTCGTCGACGTCCTCGGTGGACAGGCCGGTGACGACCCTGCCGTCGTCGACGTCCGTGACGGCGAGGGCCCGGTAGCTGCCGAGGTCACCGAGGTCGACGGTGGCAGGGGCGCCGGGGTCGACGTCGAGCAGGCGCTCGACCTGCGCGGTGGTGAGCGGCAGGAAGGTGCCGTCCTCGCCGATGTAGCCCGACAGCGTCCCGTCCGGGCCGACCGAGACGCTCACCGTGCCGGTCCCCTGGCCGGGGACGTCGAGCCCGGGCGGCGGGCCGCCGGCGTCGCGGTGGCCGCGCAGGTCGTGCTGGGCGCCGAGCGCGCGCTGGCTGGAGGCGAGCAGCCGCTGGTCGAGCTGGGACATGAGCGAGTCGCGCAGCGCGAGCGCGGACAGGATGCCGGTGGCGAGGGCGACGGCGAGGACGAGCCCGACGAGCACGGCGATGACGCGGCGGCGCAGTGGCCAGCGGCTCACCGGTCCTCGCCCCCTTCGGCGTCCGCGGCGTCCTCCGTGTCCTCGGCGTCCTCGGCCGGCTTGAGGACGTAGCCCACCCCTCGCACGGTGTGGATCATCGGGGCGCGTCCGGTGTCGATCTTGCGCCGGAGGTAGGAGATGTACAGCTCGACGATGTTGGCCCTGCCGCCGAAGTCGTAGTGCCACACCTGGTCGAGGATCTGCGCCTTGGACAGCACCCGGCGCGGGTTGTGCATGAGGTGGCGGAGCAGCTCGAACTCGGTGGCGGTGAGCGAGACGGGTTCACCGGCGCGGGAGACCTCGCGGCTGTCCTCGTCGAGCCGCAGGTCCCCGACGGTGAGGACGTTGCGCTCGTCGTCCGCGCGGGTGCCCGCACGGCGCAGCAGCGCCTGCAGCCGGGCGACGACCTCCTCGAGGCTGAACGGCTTGGTCACGTAGTCGTCGCCGCCGGCGGTGAGCCCGGCGACCCGGTCCTCCACGGCGTCCTTGGCGGTGAGGAAGAGGACGGGGACGTGCGGGTGGAGGGCACGCAGGCGCTCGAGCACCTCGAGGCCGGAGAGGTCGGGGAGCATGACGTCCAGGACGACGACGTCGGGCCGTTCGCGGCGGGCGAGACGGACGGCGGCGTGGCCGGTTACCGCGGTGTCGACGTGCCAGCCCTCGAAGCGGAGCACGGTGGCGAGCAGGTCTCCGAGGGCGGGTTCGTCGTCGACGACGAGTGCCCGGACGGGTGAGCCGTCCGGGCGGGTGAGGACCGGCCCCGGGGCGGGCGTGGTGGAGGAGGACATGCCCCCATGGTCGCGCCGTGCGATGGAGGATCCCTGAGCCCCTCCTGAACGTTCCCTGAACACCCCGCCCGCGCACCCCCACCCCGCTCTGGGACGCCCCCTGGCGCCCTCGGACACCCCGTGCAGCGGGGTGCGGAGCCGCATAAGGGTGTCCCAGAGGCCTCCCCAGGAGGCTCCTCGCGAGGTCTGCCTCACGCCGTTCCGGCGCGCGCGTCCGGCACGGCTGACTGTGCGCCCGTTGGGACGGGCGCACCGTGGATCTCCTGGACGCACAGTGCAGGAGTGGGGCGCACGGTGCAGCTCCCGGGCGCACGGCGAGCGATGACGGGGCGCGCCGAGCACCGGCCGGCACGCCCCTCCTCCTCTGGGACACCCCTTGGCGCCCTCGGACGCCCCGCGCAGCAGGCTGCGAAGCCGCAGAGGGGTGTCCCAGAGGAGGAAGTTCTCCGGGACACCCCT
>NZ_VDFS01000031.1:0-2469 GCF_006151955.1 Georgenia sp. 311
CGCACCTTCCGATCAGCGTCCTGCCGAGATCTCCGCAGACCGCTGATCGGAAGGTGCGACCTCGGCGGGGGTGGCGGGGACGGCTGGGGCCGGGCGTGGGCCGACGCGGAAGCCGGCCAGCCGATCTCGGTGCGTCCGGCGGCCGGGTCGGGGGTGTCCCGCGGACCGACGAGGTAGGTCTCGCGCACCGGCCGGCACGGCCGGCGCGTTGGTCACCACCCAGGCGTCCGTCGGTGACGTCGATGTCGTCGTGCGGGCCGGGGTGGACGGCGACGGCGAGCTCGCCATCACCCCGTGAGCCACGCGGCGGACCCCCGCCGGGTGGCGAGGGCCCGCGGGGACTCGTACCGTCGTGCGCCACACCGGCGAGCGCCGTCGGCGTCGACACGAGGAGGCACGATGGGATTCCTGCGCAAGGCAATCCGTGGAGGGATCGCAGTCAAGGCGGCCCAGGTCATTGCGCGCGAGGCGCAGAAGCCGGAGAACCAGCGCAGGGCCAAGGAGCTGTACACCAAGGTCCGCGACCGTCGGAAGAGCCCGCCCGCGCGCTGACCGGGAGTAGCCGGGCGCCGGCGAAACTCCGCTCTCGCGCGAAACTCCGCTCTCGCGCGGAAGTCGGCTCTCGCGCGGAAGTCGGCTCTCGCGCAGATACAGCTCCGCCCCCGCGAGGAGACTCGCGGGGGCGGAGCTGTCCGTGCGAGGTGGGGTCAGACGCTGCGGACCGTGGACGTCGCCCGGCGGCTGGGACGGCGACCGCCCTGCGCGCGAGTTCCGCCGGTCTGGCCGCGGGAGTCGACCGGAGCCTGGCCGGTGCTCGAGGAGTAGACCGAGCGGGAGCCCGCGCCGCCCTGGGGACGACCCGAGGACTGGCCCGCGCGGCCACGGCCGGCGGTGCGCTGCGGCGCGGAGGCCGACGTCGCCGGACCCTGACCGCTGCCGGTGCTGCGACCACGGCCACCCCGGCGCTGTCCGCCACCGGCGGCGCGCTGGGGCTGCTGCGGGGCGCTCGGGACGGTCGCTGCGGCCTGCGCCGCGGAGACGACCTGCGCGCGCTCGCCGACGAGCTCGCTGATGAGCTTGTCGCCGGGGCGGACGCTCACAGGCTTCGCCGAGATCTTCGCCTGGCGGGTCAGCGTGCGCATGTCGCCGGTCTGCTCGGGCAGCATGATCGTCACGACGTCGCCGCCGGAGCCCGCGCGGGCCGTACGGCCGGAGCGGTGGAGGTAGGCCTTGTGCTCGGCCGGCGGGTCGACGTGGACGACGAGCTCGACGTCGTCGACGTGGATCCCGCGCGCGGCGATGTCGGTGGCGACGAGCACGCGGACCGCGCCGGAGGAGAACGCCGCGAGGTTGCGCTCACGGGCCGGCTGGGTGAGGTTGCCGTGGAGGTCGACGGCGGGCACGCCGGCCGTCGTCAGCTGCTTGGCGAGCCGCTTGGCCTGGTGCTTGGTGCGCGTGAACAGCACCCGGCGGCCGGTCCCGGAGGCGAGCTCCTGGACGATGTCCTTCTTGTCGTCCGCGCCGGAGACGGCGAGGACGTGGTGGGTCATCGCCGCGACGGGCGACTCCGCGCTGTCCACCGCGTGGTGCAGCGGGTTGGTGAGGTAGCGCTTGACGAGGACGTCGACGCCGTTGTCCAGCGTCGCGGAGAAGAGCATCCGCTGACCGACGCGCGGCGTGCGGTCCATGATCCGCTTGACGCCGGGCAGGAAGCCGAGGTCGGCCATGTGGTCCGCCTCGTCCAGGACGGTGATCTGGACGTCCTCGAGGGACAGCACGCCCTGCCCGAGGAGGTCCTCGAGGCGGCCGGGGCAGGCGATGACGATGTCGACGCCGGAGCGCAGCGCGTTGACCTGGCGGGTCTGGTTGACGCCGCCGAAGATCGTCGTGGTCACCAGGCCGAGCGACGTCGCGAGCGGCTCGACGACGGCGTTGACCTGGTTGGCGAGCTCGCGAGTCGGCACGAGGACGAGGCCGCTCGGGCGCTTGGAGACGCGGCGGCGGCCCGCGAGGCGGGTGACGAGCGGCAGGGAGAAGGCGAGGGTCTTGCCCGAGCCCGTGCGGCCCCGGCCGAGGACGTCGCGGCCACTCAGCGTGTCGGGGAGAGTCGCGGTCTGGATGGGGAACGGAGCCGTGATGCCGGTGTCGCTCAGGTGCTGGACGACGGGCGCGGGCAGGTCAAATGACGCGAAGGAAGTCAAGGGTGCCTTTCAGGGGCGGAGATCGGTCGGAGTTCGCCGTAACGGGATCCGCAGCGATGACCGCTGCATCGAACTCGACGACGCTGGGCTCGCGGATACGCGGTGCCCACCTCGCCAGTATGCCCTACTTCGCCGAACGGGGCGGGGCAAGCGCCGCCGAGTGACGCGCGCCGCACTGTCCCGGCCCCCGGCACGACGACGCCGGCCGGTCCTCCTCGGACCGGCCGGCGTCGTCTGTCAGTGCCCGCGCGTCAGCGTCGGGCACGTC
>NZ_VDFS01000031.1:2751-9331 GCF_006151955.1 Georgenia sp. 311
GATCGAGATGAAGAGGATCGAGACGACGATCGAGATCGCCCAGCGGATCCAGTCGATGCCCTCCGTGTCCTCCACGCCGAGCACTCCGCTCAGCCAGTAGCCGACGAGGGCTCCGGCGACGCCGAGGATGATCGTCCACAGGATGCCGAGATTCTGGTCGCCCTTCATGAACAGCCGTGCAAGCGCGCCGATGACGGCTCCGAAGATGATGAGGCCGATGATCTCCATCGCATTCCTTCCTTTCACCGGCGCCCGGGTCGGCGCCGCGTGGGTCGCCGGAATGGTGGCACGGCCCGGGAGGGCCCGCATCCGGGACGGCGTCAGGTGCGCACGATGTCGACGGCGAGCGCCCGGTGGTCCGAGACCGCGAGCCGGAGAGCGCTCGCCTCACCGCCCGGCGCGAGCCCGGGACCGGCGAGGACGTGGTCGAGCTGACGGGAGGGTCGCCAGGCGGGGAAGGTGTCGGCCCGGGCGATCGGGATGAGGCCGGCGGCCCGGGCGGCGTCGTCGGGGCCGAGGTTGAGGTCGCCGAGGAGCAGGTGGGGGCCGGGCAGGGTGCGCAGCGCCCGCACGGACTCGGCGAGCTGGCGGCGGGCGGTGGGCGGGTCGGTGGACAGGTGGGTGCACCCCACCGTGAGCGGGCCGTCGGGGGCCTGGACGACGGCGGCGAGCAGCACCCGCGGCGCGTCGACCCGCACCCGCACCCAGGGCGCGGCGCTGGTCCGGGAGACGCGCACCGGCCCGGGTCGCAGGGGCCGCACGTGCCACGAGACCACCGGCCAGCGGCTGAGGAGGGCCACCCCGTAGCCGGCACCGCCGGGTACGTGCGCCGGGACGGGACGGCGGCGCAGCCCACGCACCGAGCCGCCGAACGCGGCGGCGAACCGGTGCCGGCGGAACCCGAGCGTCTCGGCGAGCACGGCGGTCTGGTCGACGCGGCCGCTGCGGGCCTGCCCCTTGTCGACCTCCTGGAGTGCGAGCACGTCACCGGGGACGTCCCGGACCGCGGCAGCCAGGCGCTGGGCGGACCGGGCGTCCCCGGTGAGCGGCTCACCGTGCTGGAGGTTGAAGGTCACGACCAGCACGGGTCGGACCTCAGCTCTCCTCGAACGTGAGGGCCACGGAGTTCATGCAGTAACGGTCCCCGGTGGGGGTCTGGGGCGCGTCGTCGAAGACGTGCCCCAGGTGCGAGCCGCAGCGGGCGCAGCGGACCTCGGTGCGGACCATGCCGAGGGAGCGGTCCTCGAGGAGGGTGACCGCGTCGGACTCGGCCGGGGAGTAGAAGCTCGGCCACCCGCAGTGGGCGTCGAACTTCGCCGTCGAGCGGAAGAGCTCGGCGCCGCAGCCGCGGCAGCGGTAGACGCCCTCCCTGTCCTCGTGGAGCAGCTCACCGGTGCCCGGCCGCTCGGTCCCCGCCTCGCGCAGGACGTGGTACTCCTTCGGGGAGAGGCGCTCGCGCCACTCCTCATCGCTCAGCGCCACGGTGAACGCCACGCGCTGGTTGTCGGTACTCATGGGCTCCATCTTGCGCCTGACCCGGCCGGTAGTCACGTCAGTCCGCTCGGCCGGTCGTGAACGAGCTGCTTGCCGAAGTGGTGGGTGACGTACGGGTTGTCCTCGAAACGGTCGACGGGCTCGTACCCGGCGCTCACGTAGAGCCCGCACGCCTCGACGAGGGACTCGTTGACGCCGAGGAGCACACGCCGCGCCCCCAGGGAGCGCGCCCGGTTCTCCAGCCGCTCGAGGAGGAACTTGCCCAGGCCCCGGCCGCGGACGTCCGGCCGCAGCCACATGCGCCTGATCTCCACGACCCCCGGCTCGAGCACGTGGACCGCACCGAACCCGACGACCTCCCCGCTGCCGACCTCGCTCACGAGCATGAAGTCGCCCTGCGGCGGGGTGACCTCGGCGGGGTCGCCGGGGATGCCGAGCGCGGGGTCGGTGTGGGTCTGCAGGCGGTCGGTGAGCTCGTCGAGGTAGGCGCGCACCGCGAGGGCCGCGGCATCGCTGCCCGCCTGCCCCTCGAGGATGCGCACCGGGGGCGCCGCTGACGAGTCGTGGCGCCGAGCCGCTCCGTCCATCGCCACAGTGTGCACCGTTGTCCTGCGCCTTGTCCTCCCCGGTCCTACGCTCGTCGGCATGGAGCAGCAGACCGGCACGCACCGGCCCAAGCTCTGCGTGCTCACGCCCACGCCGCTGCTCATGGTCGAGATCGAGCCGGGCCAGGACGACGGCTACCCGCAGAACGCCGACATCCACCTCCACCCCGGCGGGCAGGGGCTGTGGATCGCCCGGATGGCCAGCTCGCTGGGCGCCGAGGTCACCGTCTGTGGCCCGTTCGGCGGGGAGGCGGGCGCCGTCCTCCTCCACATGCTCGCCGAGGAGCACCTCAACGTCCGCGGCGTCCCGTACAACGCGGGCAACGGCGCCTACGTCCACGACCGGCGCGGCGGGCACCGCCAGTCCCTGGCGCACATGGTGCCGCCGCAGCTCACCCGCCACGAGCTCGACGACCTGTACGGCACCGTCCTCGTCGAGGCGCTCGAGGCCGACGTCCTCATCCTCGCCGGCGCCGAGCCGGACCGGGTGCTGCCGCCGCGGTTCCTCGCCCGGCTCGTGCGCGACGTGCGCAGCGTCGACAAGCTGATCGTCGCGGACCTCTCCGGGGAGGCGGCGAAGGCCGCGGCGGCCGAGGGCCCCACCGTGCTCAAGATGAGCCACGAGGAGCTGCGAGACGCCGGCCTCGCCGCGGACGACTCGGTGGAGGAGCTCCAGCGCGCGGGCCGCCGGCTGGTGGCCCAGGGCGTCGAGGCGATGCTCATCTCGCGGGCGGGTGAACCGACGCTGCTCGTCACGGAGGACTCCTCCCGCCTCCTCGTCGGTCCGGTCGTCACGCCGCTGGACCACCAGGGTGCGGGCGACTCGATGACGGCGGGCGTGGCGGTGGCCCTGGGCCGCGGCGCGAGCGTCGCCGATGCCGCCCGGCTGGGCGCCGCGGCCGGCGCCCTCAACGTCACCCGCCGCGGCCTGGGCACGGGTCGCCGGGAGCAGATCGAGCGCTTCGCCGGCCGGATCGGCATCGAGGACGTCGTCGAGACCGCGGCGGACGTCCCGGGCGGGGGGTGAGCATGCGCGTCCTCATCACGAACGACGACGGCATCGCCTCCCCGGGGCTCGTCGTGCTCGCGGAGGTCGCGCTCGCGGCGGGCGCCGAGGTGCTCGTCGCGGCCCCGCACCGGCAGTACTCCGGGGCGAGCGCCTCCCTCACCGCGCAGGAGGTGGGCGGCCGGCTCGCGCTCGTCGACGAGCGGCCCCCCGGTCTGCCTCCCGAGGTCGCCTCGCTCGGGGTGAAGGCGGCGCCCGCGCTCATCTCCTTCGTCGCCGCCTACGGCGCCTTCGGCCCGCGGCCGGACTACGTGCTGTCCGGGGTCAACCTCGGCGCGAACACCGGCCGGGCGACCCTCCACTCCGGGACCGTCGGTGCGGCGCTGTCGGCGGCCACCCAGGGCATCCCGGCGCTCGCCGTGTCCATCGCCTCACCGGAGCCGCAGCACTGGGCCACCGCTCGGCTCGTCGCCGAGCACGCTTTCGCCTGGCTGCTGTCCCGGCCCGACGACGAGGAGCGCGTCCTCAACGTCAACGTCCCGGACATCCCGGTGGACCAGCTCCGGGGCCTGCGCCCGGCCTACCTCGCGAGCTTCGGCGCCGTGCAGGCGCGGGTCCGGGAGAAGGGCCACGGGTACGTCCAGCTCACCTACTCGGGCGTCGACGCGGAGGAGGAGCCGGGCTCGGACCACGACCTGCTCCTCCGCGGCTGGGCCACCGCGTCCCTGCTCACCTCGCCGCACGACGACCCCGGGGAGACCGAGCTGCCGAGCTTCGACGGCGACGGCGACGAGCGGCCGACGGTGGACGTCAGCTCCGGCACGGTCATGAGCTCGGGCGACGACCGCCCTTCGGGTGAGATCGAGGCGGACTGACTAGTCCTCCTCGACGTCCTCCTCGACGTCCTCCTCCTGCGTCGCCTTGCTCCGGCGGGAGCCGATGACGGCGGCGACGAGCCCGACGAGCGCACCAACGAGGCCGCCGATGACCCCTCCGCGCAGCATGCTCGCCCAGACGTTGTCCGCGTCCGGCCCGACGACGTCGGGAGTGGGCAGCTCGATGAGCCCGTGGCCGGTGAAGACGGTCCAGGCCATCGCGGCGACCGTGAGCGTGACCGCGCCGAAGACGAGGACGACGGTCCCCGCCCGCTCGCGCAGGGAGACCCGGCCGACGAGCTCGTTGACGTCGACGCCGCGCCGCTTGGCGTAGAACATCGTGCCCCAGCTGGGGACCGCGGCGGCGACGAGGAGCACGGCGGGCAGGGCGAGCGTGCCGAGCACCGCGGCGACGACGGCGGCCACGAGGCTGGCGACCATCCCGACGGTCATCCCGAAGGTCGCCGACTCCATGAAGACGGCACGCTCGCGCTCGTCGCCGTAGACGGGACTGTCGAGGGCCATCACGCGGTCCAGCGCGCGGTCGACCCGTCCGTTGCTCCTGCGTGTCATCGTCCTGCCTCTTCTCCGTCGTCGGGCTCGATGAACAGCTGCTCCACCGTCGCCCCGAGCGCGCGGGCGATCCGCAGCGCGAGGTAGACCGACGGCGCGTAGTCCCCCTGCTCGACGGCGATGACCGTCTGCCGGCTCACGCCGACCGTCGCGGCCAGCTCGGCCTGCGTCAGCCGCAGCTCGCGGCGGCGGAGCCGGACGGGGTTGTCCGTGCCGCTCTGGGCGGCGCTGCGGGGAACCATGGCTCTGATGTTAAGGATCCCTGACAACCAATGTCAACCCTCCTTGACACTCGCACCCACCCCTCCCCACCTCTGGGACGCCCCCTGGCGCCCGGGGACACCCACGACAACCGCCCCGCCACCCGCAGAAGGGCGTCCCAGAGGGGGATCAGTCGTGCAGGCGGTGCTCGGTGTCCTTGTGACCGCGGGGCTCGAGCTGGAGCGTGGAGTGCTCGACGTCGAAGTGCCCCTCGAGGCAGTGCTGGAGCGCGTCGAGGACGACGCAGAAGCGCGCCGGGTCGAGCACGTCGTCCTCCACGACGACATGGGCCGAGACGACGGGGACGCCGGAGGTGATGGTCCACGCGTGCAGGTCGTGGACGGTGACGACGCCCTCGACCTCGCACATGTGCTCGCGCACCGTCGTGAGGGACATGTCCTCCGGGGCCCCCTCGAGCAGCACCCGGGCGACGTCGCGCAGGAGCAGCGTGGCCCTGGGGATGATGAACAGCCCGATGCCGATCGAGGCGAGCGCGTCGATCGGCGTCCAGCCGGTGAGCACGATGACGACGGCGGAGACGATGACGGCGACGGAGCCGAGGAGGTCGCCGAACACCTCGAGATAGGCGCCGCGGACGTTGAGGCTCTCCTCGCGCCCACCGCTGAGCAGCCACAGCGACAGGAGGTTGGCCACCAGGCCGACGGCGCCGATGACGAGCATGAGGGTCGGGTCGACCTCCCGCTCCGCGCCCAGGCGGCCTACGCCCTCGACGATGACGACGACACCGACGACGAGGAGGATGGCGCCGTTGACGAGCGCGGCGAGGATCTCGGCACGCTGCCAGCCGAAGGTCCACCGGCCGCGGGCGGGCCGGGAGGCGAGCCAGGTGGCGGCGAGGGCGAGACCGAGCGCCGCCGTGTCGGAGAGCATGTGGCCGGCGTCGGCGAGGAGCGCGAGGGAGCCGGAGAGCCAGCCGCCGACCGCCTCGGCGACCATGACGCCCGCGGTGACGGCGAACGCCGCGAGCAGCCGGGACCGGTGGGCGGCCGCCGCGGTGTGGTGGTGACCGTGGGACATCTCAGGCCCAGCCGAGCTCGTGGAGCCGCTCGTCGTCGATGCCGAAGTGGTGGGCGATCTCGTGGACCACGGTGACCGCGACCTCCTCGACGACCTCCTCGACGCTCTCGCACATGCGCAGCGTGGGGCCGCGGAAGATGGTGATCCGGTCCGGCAGGGAGCCGGCGGCCCACCACGAGTCGCGCTCGGTGAGCGGGGTCCCCTCGTACAGGCCGAGGAGGTCGGGGTCGCCGGCGTCCGCAGGCGGCTCGTCCTCGACGAGGACGACGACGTTGTCCATCTGGGCGGTGAGCTCCGGGGGCACGAGGTCCAGCCCGTCGCTCACGGCCTCCTCGAACTCCGCCCGGGAAATCTCGACCATGCCCCCATCATCGCCCATCGCCCGCACCGCGGACGTGCCGCAGACCACACTCACGCGTTTTGCTCAGCGAGCACTTCTCCCCCTATGCTTATGGAGGTCTTGGGGCGCCTCGGCGTCACGGGCGTCCTTACCGGGCCCCCATCGTCTAGCGGCCTAGGACCCCGCCCTTTCACGGCGGTAGCACGGGTTCGAATCCCGTTGGGGGTACGAACCACACAACTGAAGTACAGCAGCACAGCACGACAGCCTCACCACTCGAGGCCCCGTAGCGCAGTTGGTTAGCGCGCCGCCCTGTCACGGCGGAGGTCGCGGGTTCAAGTCCCGTCGGGGTCGCTGCGGAAGGCCCGGTCAGATCGCTGGCCGGGCC
>NZ_VDFS01000032.1:0-7215 GCF_006151955.1 Georgenia sp. 311
GGACGCCGGCGCGGCCCTCGGTCTGCGAGGCCACGATGCGCAGGTGCTGGGTCGCCAGCGGCAGCGAGCGGCTGTAGACGACCTCGCGGATGCCGGCGAGGAGGTGCTCCCCGACCTCCGACACGATGCCGCCGATGACGATGACCGACGGGTTGAGCAGGTTGACGCAGCCGGCGACGACGTCGCCGATGTCGCGGCCCGCCTGACGCACGGTCTGGCTGGCGGTGACGTTCCCCGAGCGCACGAGGTCGACGATCTGCGCGGTGCGCTGGATGTCGATGCCCTGGGCCTTGAGGGACTCCACGATCGCCTGACCGCCGGCCAGCGCCTCGAGGCAGCCGACGTTGCCGCAGCGGCACGGGATCTGGCGGCCGCGCGGAACGGCGATGTGGCCCAGGTCCCCGGCGGCGCCGAGCGCCCCGCGGCGCAGCTCGCCGTCGGAGATGATCCCCGCGCCGATGCCGGTCGCGATCTTGATGAAGACGAGGTCCTTGACGTCCTTCCACCGCGCGGCGTGCTCGCCGAGCGCCATGATGTTGACGTCGTTGTCGACGAGGACGGGGGTGGGCAGGGTGCGGCCGATGTGGCCGGGCACGTCGAAGCCGTCCCAGCCGGGCATGATCGGCGGGCTGATCGCCCGCCCGAGCCGGTGCTCGACCGGACCGGGCAGCCCGACGCCCACGCCCGCGACGTCGGAGATCGGGCGACCGAGCTCGTCGACCATGTCGCACAGCGCGGCGGTCACGGCGTCGAGGACGATCTCCGGGCCGTCGGCGATGACGAGCTCCAGCGACCGCTCGGCCAGGACGTTGGACGCGAGGTCGGTGATGGCCAGACGGCCGTGGCTGACCCCGAGGTCGGCGGCGAGGATGATGCGGGCGCCCGGGTTGAACGCGAAGGTGGCCGGGGGTCGTCCGCCGGTGGACGACGCCTCGCCGGCGGGGACGATGAGTCCGGAGCCGAGCAGCTCGTCGATGCGCGCGGCCACGGTCGGGCGCGCGAAGCCGGTGACGGCCGCGAGATCCGCGCGGGTCCGGGGCCGTCCGTCGCGCACGAGCTGGAACAGCGTGCCGGCAGAGCGGGGGTCGGCGTCACGCCGCAGGTCTCCGCGCTCCTCCAGGCCTGTCGGAAGTGTGCTCATGCACAGAGTAAACCACCGTTGCTTCCACAGGTCACGCTCACGTAACTACTTCTCTCCTTCCCAACTTTTGATTGACGGATTCCAGAATGCGCCCCTACAGTGTCGCCATGGTCACAGCAGACCCCACACCCCTCCTGACCCTCACCGGCATCGTCAAGCACTTCCCCGGAGCCAAGGCGCTCGACGGCGTCGACCTCGAGGTCCGCGCCGGCGAGGTCCACTGCCTCCTCGGCCAGAACGGCGCCGGAAAGTCCACGCTCATCAAGGTCCTCGCCGGGGCGCACCAGCCCAACGCCGGCGAGATCCGGTGGAACGGCGAGGTCGTCACCATCGGGTCACCCACCGCCGCGATCGAGCTCGGCATCGCGACGATGTACCAGGAGCTCGACGTCGTCGACGGTCTCACCGTCGCGGAGAACATCTTCCTCGGGCACGAGCTCTCCCGCGGTGGCCTCCTGCGCCGCTCGGAGGCGCACAGCCTCACTCGTGCGCTCCTCAAGCGCCTGGGCCACTCGGAGATCTCCCCGAACCGCGAGGTCGGCCACCTGTCCGCCGCCGGCAAGCAGATCGTGTCGATGGCCCGCGCGCTCTCGCACGACGCGCGCGTCATCGTCATGGACGAGCCCTCCGCGGTGCTGGACCCGGAGGAGGTGGACAACCTCTTCCGCGTCGTGCGCGCGCTCCAGGCCGACGGCGTCGCCGTCATCTACATCTCCCACCGCCTGGAGGAGATCCGCCAGATCGGTGACCGGATCACCGTCCTCAAGGACGGGCGCACCGTCGCCGAGAACCTCGCCGTCGCCGACACCCCCACCCCCGACCTCATCCGCCTCATGACCGGTCGCACGGTCGAGGGCGACTTCGGCGGCGGGCCGGGCGGCCACGAGCGGGGCGAGGCCCTGCTCGAGGTCGAGGACCTCTCTCTCGAGGGCGTCTTCCACAACGTGAGCTTCACCGTGCGCGCCGGGCAGATCGTCGGCCTCGCCGGCCTCGTCGGCGCCGGCCGCTCGGAGATCCTCGAGACCGTGTACGGCGCGCGCAAGGCGACGTCCGGGACCGTGCGGGTCAAGGGCAAGAAGCTGCGCCCCGGCTCGGTCGCCGCGGCGGTGAACGCCGGCGTCGGCCTCGCGCCCGAGGAGCGCAAGAGCCAGGGACTCCTGCTCGACGAGCCGGTCTACCGCAACATCACCCTGTCCACCTTCGCCCGCTTCGCCCGCTCGGGCTTCCTCAACGAGCGGGCCGAGCGCCGCGCCGCCAACGAGCAGATCAAGGACCTGCACGTGGCGCCGGCCGACGGGGAGCGGCGGATCCGCACGCTCTCGGGCGGCAACCAGCAGAAGGCCATGCTCGCGCGCTGGCTCGTCCACGGCTGCGACGTCCTCGTCCTCGACGAGCCGACCCGCGGCGTGGACGTCGGTGCCCGCGCCGAGATCTACGGCCTCATCCGACGCCTCGCCGCCCAGGGGGCTGCGGTGCTCATGGTCTCCAGCGAGATCGAGGAGGTCCTCGGTCTGGCCGACGACGTCCTCGTCGTCGCCGACGGCCGAGTGGTCCACCAGGGACCCGCTGACCAGATCGACGAGCACGGCGTGCTCGACCTCGTCATGGAAGGAACTCACGCATGAGTGAGAACACTGCGGCAGGCACCTCCGCCGCTGCGGGCAGCTCCGCAGCACTGCCGCCCACCAACGCCGACCTCGTGCCCGACGACGGCACCGGCCGCTCGTCCGGCCGGAGCCTGCGGATCTCGGGCATGGCCCGCAACCTCGGCCTGGTCGTCGCGCTCGCCCTGCTGTGCGTCGCCGGCTTCGCCACCGCGGGGGACCGCTTCCTCAGCACGTCGAACATCGCGACGATCCTCGCGCTGGCCGCGACGACGGGCATCCTCGCCGTCGGGATGACCTTCGTCATCACCGGTGGCGGGATCGACCTGTCGGTCGGCTCGGTCATGGGCCTGGCCACCGTGTGGGCGACCACCCTCGCCACCCAGTCGATGGCCGAGGACACCCACTGGCTCGTCATCGCGCTCACCGCGATGCTCGTCGGCACCGCCGCGGGACTGGTCAACGGCGTCGTCGTCGCCTACGGGAAGGTCGTCGCCTTCATCGCGACGCTCGCGATGCTCGTCGCGGCCCGCGGCCTCGCGGAGATCATCTCCGACCGCAAGACCCAGATCCTCAACGTCCAGGAGTTCAAGGACTTCTTCGGCGCGAGCTTCCTCGGTCTGCGCGTCACGGTGTGGATGTTCGTCGTCGTCGCGATCATCGGGTGGATCCTGCTCAACCGGACGACCTTCGGCCGCCGGACCATCGCCGTCGGTGGCAACCCCGAGGCGGCGCGCCTGGCCGGCATCAACGTCCAGCGCCACACGATGTACCTCTTCGCGATCGCCGGCCTCACGGCGGGCATCGGCGCCATCACGATGCTCGGCCGCACGGGCGCGGGCACCTCGACCCACGGCGTGCTCCTCGAGCTCGACGTCATCGCGGCGGTCGTCGTCGGCGGCACGCTGCTCATCGGTGGCCGCGGCACGATCGTCGGCACCGTCCTGGGCGTGCTCATCTTCTCCACGCTCACCAACGTCTTCATCCTCAACAACCTCTCCACCTCGGTCCAGCAGGTCGCCAAGGGCGCGATCATCGTCGGCGCGGTCATGCTCCAGCAGCGCATCGCGACGCGCGGGACCAAGTAGCCCCAAGAACCCTTCCCATCCCTGTCAGCAGTACCCGTTCAAGGAGGAACCACCCATGTCCGCACGCACCACGCGCCGCCGTTTCGCGGTCGCCGCAGGCGTCACCGCCGCCCTGCTCCTCGCCGGATGCACCGGCAACACCGAGGAGCCCGAGGAGACCGGTGACGGCGACTCCACCGCCGGCTCCACCGCCGGTGGCAGCTCGAGCAACGACGAGGAGGGCGAGAACGTCGTCATCGGCTTCTCCGCCCCCGCCGCCGACCACGGCTGGATGGGTGCCATCACCTCCCAGGCCGTCGAGGAGGCCGAGAAGTACGGGGACGTCGAGCTGCGTCTCGCCGAGGGCACCAACGACGTGTCGCTGCAGATCAGCCAGATGGAGACGTTCATCAACGACGGCGTCGACGCCATCGTGCTGCTGCCCTTCGACGGTGCCGCGCTCACCGACATCGCCCTCGAGGCGATGGCGGCCGGCATCCCCGTCATCAACGTCGACCGCGAGTTCTCCGACCCGAACGCCGCCCGCGTCACCGTCCTCGGCGACAACTACGGCATGGGCGTGAGCGCCGGCGAGTACATCTGCGAGCAGCTCGGCGACCAGTCCGACGCCGTCGTCGCCGAGATCGCCGGCATCGACAACCTGCCGCTGACGCAGGAGCGCAGCCAGGGCTTCGCCGACGCGCTGTCCGAGTGCGGCCTCGAGGTCTCCAACCGCGTCGCGGCCGACTTCACCGTCCAGGGCGGGGAGTCCGCCACGGCCAACCTGCTCCAGGCGGCGCCGGAGATCGACGCCATCTGGAACCACGACGACGACCAGGGTGTCGGCGTCATGGCCGCCATCGAGAACGCCGGCCGTGACGAGTTCTTCGTCGTCGGCGGCGCCGGCTCGGCCAACATGATGCGTGAGATCGAGTCCGGCGACTCGCTCGTCAAGGCCACCGTCATCTACCCGGCCAGCCAGGCCGCCGACGGCATCCGCCTCGCGCGTCTCCTCGCGCAGGGCAAGGGCATGGGCGACCTCGTCCAGATCGAGGTCCCCCGTCTCGTCCAGCTCTACGCCCCCGTCGTGACCTCGGAGAACGTCAGCCAGTACATCGACTCGGCCTTCGAGTCCTGAGTCACCCCAGGAACCGGGGCGCCGGTCCGTCCGGCGCCCCGGTTCCCACATATCGACAAGGAGCATGATGACTGAGGACAAGCCGCGGCTCGGCGTAGCGATGATCGGGTACGCGTTCATGGGCCGCGCCCACTCCCAGGCGTGGCGCAACGCGCACCGGTTCTTCGACCTGCCCCTCGAGCCGCACATGACGGTGCTCGTGGGCCGGGACGAGCAGCGGGCGAGTGCCGCCGCGAAGCAGCTGGGCTGGGACTCCGTGGAGACCGACTGGCGGCGGGCCATCGAGCGTGAGGACGTCGACGTCGTCGACATCTGCACCCCGGGCGACACCCACGCCGAGATCGCCATCGCCGCGCTCGAGGCCGGCAAGCACGTCCTCGTCGAGAAGCCGATGGCCAACACGGTCGCCGAGGCCGAGGCGATGACCGCAGCCGCCGTCGCCGCCCGCGCCCGCGGCGTGCAGTCGATGGTCGGCTTCACCTACCGCCGCGTCCCCGCGGTCCGGCTCGCCCAGCGGCTCGTCGCCGAGGGCCGGATCGGCGAGGTGCGCCAGGTGCGCGCCCAGTACCTCCAGGACTGGCTCGCCGACGCCGAGACGCCGCTGTCGTGGCGCCTGGACAAGGAGAAGGCCGGCTCCGGCGCGCTCGGCGACATCGGTGCCCACATCATCGACCTCACCCAGTTCATCACCGGCCAGCAGCTCGCCGGCGTCTCGGGCATGCTCGACACGTTCGTCACCGAGCGCCCGGTCGCGGAGAGCTTCAGCGGCCTGCACGGCACCGGTGGCACCGAGCGCGGCCCTGTCACGGTCGACGACGCCGCGAGCTTCCTCGGCCGGCTGTCCAGCGGCGCGCCCGCCGTCTTCGAGGCGAGCCGCTTCGCCTGGGGCCGCAAGAACGCCATCCGCATCGAGGTCAACGGCTCGACCGGGTCGATCGCCTTCGACTTCGAGGACATGAACGTCCTGCACTACTACGACGCCACCGAGCCGGCCGAGACCGCGGGCTTCCACCGCATCCTCGTCACCGAGCCCGTCCACCCGTACATCGAGGCATGGTGGCCCGCCGGTCACGGCCTGGGCTACGAGCACGGCTTCGTCCACCAGGCGGTCGACCTCGTCCGCGCCCTCGGCGCCGGCGAGCAGCCCACCCCGTCCTTCGAGGACGGTCTGCACGTCCAGCGCGTGCTCGACGCCATCGAGCGTTCGGCCGCGCAGAACAGCACGTTCACGACGATTGGAGACTGACATGGCTCGACCGATCACGCTCTTCACCGGACAGTGGGCAGACCTGCCCTTCGAGGAGGTGGCCCGTCTCGCCGGTGAGTGGGGCTACGACGGCCTGGAGATCGCCTCGTGGGGCGACCACCTGGACCCGTGGCGCGCCGCCGAGGACGACGCCTACGTCCAGAACCGGCTCGACATCCTCGAGAAGAACGGCCTCAAGGTCTACGCGATCGCCAACCACCTCAAGGGGCAGGCGGTCTGCGACGACCCGATCGACGCGCGTCACCGCGACATCCTCTCCGACCGGGTCTGGGGCGACGGCGAGCCCGAGGGCGTGCGCCAGCGGGCCGCCGAGGAGATGAAGATGACGGCGCGGGCCGCGGCCCGCCTCGGCGTCAAGACCGTCACCGGGTTCACCGGCTCCTCCATCTGGAAGTACGTGGCGATGTTCCCGCCGGCGTCCGAGGAGCTGGTCGAGGCCGGCTACCAGGACTTCGCCGACCGCTGGAACCCGATCCTCGACGTCTTCGACGAGGTCGGCGTGCGCTTCGCGCTCGAGGTCCACCCCTCGGAGATCGCCTACGACTACTGGACCGCGCAGCGCACCCTCGAGGCGATCGGCCACCGCGAGTCGTTCGGGATCAACTGGGACCCCAGCCACTTCATGTGGCAGGACCTGGACCCGGTCGCGTTCCTGCTCGACTTCAAGGACAAGATCTTCCACGTCCACTGCAAGGACTCCAAGCGCCGGCTCAACGGCCGCAACGGACGCCTGGGCTCCCACCTGCCGTGGGCCGACCCGCGCCGTGGCTGGGACTTCATCAGCACCGGCCACGGCGACGTGCCGTGGGAGGACGCGATCCGGATGCTCAACCACATCGGCTACGACGGTCCGCTGTCGGTCGAGTGGGAGGACGCCGGGATGGACCGGCTCGTCGGCGCCCCCGAGGCGCTCGAGTTCGTCCGCAAGCTCTCCTTCAAGCCGTCCGAGGCGGCCTTCGACGCCGCCTTCGCCACGCGCTGAGCCCGGCCGACGCCGG
>NZ_VDFS01000033.1:0-6618 GCF_006151955.1 Georgenia sp. 311
CGTGCGGCCAGCCGAGCGCGGCGAGCGTGCCGACCTTGATGTCCGTGCCGCGCGGCACGTCCGGCCACGCCCGCAGCCCCACGCGCTCGGGCCGCACCGCCTGCCACACGTCGACGTACGGGTGGCCGAGCACCTTGACGTTGGCCGCGGCCCGCGGGCCGAGCGAGCGCAGTGCCTCGGCGACGAGCCGGGTCTCCTTGGAGCCGGTGACGAGGTGGTCGACCAGCACGCCCGCGCGGCGGGTCGGTCCGGGGCGGAAGTCCGCGAGCACCGCGGCGAGGTTGTCCACGCCCTCGAGCAGCTCGACGACGACCCCCTCGACCCGCAGGTCGTCGCCCCACACCCGCTCGACGAGCTCGGCGTCGTGACGTCCCTCCACCCAGATGCGCGACGCGCGCGCCACCCGGGCCCGGTCCTGCTCGACCGCGATCGAGCCCGACGCCGTGAGCCGGCGCCCACCGGCCGTCACCGGCCCGCGGGGGGCGGCCCGGCGCGCCGGGGGCACGAGCCGCACCGGCTTGCCCTCCACCCAGAAGCCCGCCCCGAGCGGGAACGTGCGGGTGCGGCCCTTTCGGTCCTCGAGGACGACGACGTGCACCCCACCGGACTTCTCCACCCGGGTCACCGCGCCCACCCAGCCGGTCTCGACGTCCTCGACGACGAGGCCGGTCTCGGCCGGCTGGTCCTGGGTCGTGCGGCGGTGGGCGTGGGCACCGGTGCGGTGCGGGTCGGAGGCGAGGACGTCCGAGCCGTAGCGATCGATCACCCCCGCAGGTTAGGCGCGCCGTGGGTGAGGTCACGGGACACGGGGTGGCGTGGCGCGTAGAATTGGCACTCTGGGTCGGTGAGTGCTGACCGCCGGCCTCACCGTCGTACCCGGGCCGACCGCGCGGGAGGAGGGACCTCATGGCTCAGGACCGCCAGCTCGACGTGCTGCGGGCGATCGTCGAGGACTACGTGGAGACGCGCGAGCCGGTGGGCTCCAAGGCGCTCGTCGAGCGCCACGCGCTCGGCGTCTCCCCGGCGACCATCCGCAACGACATGGCGATGCTCGAGGAGCGCGGCTACATCCACCAGCCGCACACCTCCGCCGGGCGCGTGCCCACCGACAAGGGCTACCGGCTGTTCGTCGACCAGCTCTCCACCCTCAAGCCGCTGACGGCCGCCGAGCGGCGGGCCATCGCGCACCTGCTCGACGGCGCCGTCGACCTCGACGACGTCGTCGAGCGCACCGTGCGCCTGCTCGCCCAGCTCACCCACCAGGTCGCCGTCGTCCAGTACCCCTCGCTGCGCAACTCCGCGCTGCGCCACGTCGAGCTCGTGCCGCTGTCGGACCGCCGGCTGCTCGTCGTCGTCATCACCGACTCCGGCCGCGTCGAGCAGCGCTCCCTCGAGGTCCCCACCGCCCTGGACCCCGTCGTGCTCGCCGAGCTCCGCGCCCGGATCAACGCCGGGAGCATCGGGCGCCGGGTCGCCGACATCGGCACCGCCCTGGAGGACAC
Organism: Georgenia sp. 311; assembly: GCF_006151955.1. Taxonomy (NCBI): domain Bacteria; kingdom Bacillati; phylum Actinomycetota; class Actinomycetes; order Allobogoriellales; family Allobogoriellaceae; genus Georgenia; species Georgenia sp. 311. Next base: position 1,503 of record NZ_VDFS01000033.1, read on the forward strand.
GACCAGGCGCTTCGCCCCCGAGCACCGTCCGCTCGTCTCCCAGGTGGTCGGCCTGCTCACCGAGACGCTGCGGCTGGACGCCGAGGAGCGCATCGTCATGGCCGGGACGGCGAACCTCGCCCGCGCGGACGTCGACTTCTCCCGCACCATCGGCCCCGTCCTCGAGGCGCTGGAGGAGCAGGTCGTCCTCCTGCGCCTGCTCGAGGAGATGTCGGCCGACGACGCCGTGGCCGTGAGCATCGGGCAGGAGAACCAGCACGAGTCGCTGTCGGAGGCATCCATCGTGGCCACGGCCTACGGTGGGGGCAACGAGGGCGTGGCCAGGCTCGGCGTGCTGGGGCCCACCCGGATGGACTACCCCTCGGCGATGTCCTCCGTGCGCGCCGTGGCCCGCTACCTCTCGCGGATACTCAAGGGCTGACCCGCCTCCACCGCCCCAACCCCACAGGAAGAGACCTGGTGAACGACTACTACGAGATCCTCGGTGTGCCGCGTACCGCGACGCAGGAGGAGATCAAGCGCGCCTACCGCAAGCTCGCGCGCAAGCTGCACCCGGACGTCGCCGGCCCGGAGGCGGAGGAGCAGTTCAAGGAGGTCGGGCGCGCCTACGAGGTGCTGTCCAACCCCGAGAAGCGCCAGATGTACGACCTCGGCGGGGAGTCGGCGCTCGGCGGCGGGGGCGCCGCCGGCGGCTTCGGGTTCTCCGACATCTTCGAGACGTTCTTCGGCGCCGCGGGCGGAGCCTCGCGCGGGCCCGCCCCGCGCGGCCGACGCGGCCAGGACGCCCTCATCCGGCTCGAGGTCGACCTGCGCGACGCCGTCTTCGGTGTCGAGGAGGAGGTCCAGGTCGACACCGCCGTCCTGTGCGGGACGTGCAACGGCACGTGCACCCGGCCCGGCACGAGCGTGCAGACCTGCGCCGTGTGCGGCGGGCGCGGCTCCGTCCAGCGGGTGGCGCGCTCCTTCCTCGGCAACGTCATGACGACCTCGCCCTGCTCGGCCTGCGGCGGGCACGGCACGACCATCCCGGACCCGTGCCCCGAGTGCTCCGGCCAGGGCCGGGTGCGCACCCGTCGTGCCATCCCGGTCTCCGTGCCGGCCGGCGTGGACACCGGCAACCGGATCAAGCTCACCGGCAGCGGCGAGGTCGGCCCCGGCGGCGGCCCGGCCGGGGACCTCTACGTCGAGCTCAAGGTCCGCTCCCACCCCGTCTTCGCGCGCCGCGGTGACGACCTCGTCGCGCGCGTCCAGGTCCCGATGACGGCCGCCGCGCTCGGCACCGTGCTGCGCCTGGAGACCTTCGACGGCGTGCAGGAGATCGACATCGCCCCCGGCACCCAGCCCGAGGAGGTCCTCACCCTGCCCGGCCTCGGCGTGGGCCACCTGTCGGGCAACGGGCGCGGCGACCTCAAGGTCGAGGTCGACGTCGAGGTGCCCACCGCGCTGGACGACCGGCAGCGCGAGCTGCTCACCGAGCTCGCCCGGATGCGCGGCGAGGAGCGCGCCGAGCCGCGCCTGGCCTCCGCGTCCAACGGCGTCTTCTCGCGGCTGCGGGACAAGCTCTCGGGCCGCTGATGAGCGCGCCCGTCTTCCTCGGCCGCCCCGAGGACCTCGCCGTCGCGCAGGTCGGGGCCACCCTCACGGTCAGCGGGCCGGAGGGCCGCCACGCCGTCGCCGTGCGCCGGGTGCGGCCCGGTGAGGTCGTCGACGTCGTCGACGGTGAGGGCGTGCGCGCCCGCGGCGAGGTCACGGCCGCGGCGGGGGAGGAGCTCACCGTCCGGGTGACGGACCTCACCCGGGAGCCGGCGCCCTCCGTGCGACTCACCCTCGTCCAGGCGCTGGCCAAGGGCGGGCGGGACGAGCAGGCCGTCGAGACGGCGACCGAGGTCGGCGTCGACGGCGTCGTGCCGTGGCAGAGCGAGCGGTGCGTGTCCGTGTGGGCCGGGAAGAAGGCCGGGCGTGGCCGGGAGCGCTGGCAGTCCGTGGCGCTCGCCGCGACCAAGCAGGCGCGCCGCGCGCGCCTCCCGCACGTCGAGGAGCTCGTCGTCGGCCGGGGGCTGCTCGACCGCGTCGCGCGCGTCGTCGACGCCGGCGGCGCCGTCCTCGTCCTCCACGAGGAGGCCACCGAGCCGGTGACACAGGTGCCGCTGCCCGCCGCGGACGCCGAGGTGCTCCTCGTCGTCGGGCCGGAGGGCGGGCTGAGCCCGCGCGAGGTCACCGACCTCGCCGAGCGGGGCGCGAGGGTCGTGCGGCTCGGGCCGCACGTGCTGCGCACCTCCACCGCCGGGCCGGTCGCCCTCGCGCTCGTCTCGGCACGGCTGGGCCGCTGGTAGGAACCTCCCCCGTCCGGGAAGTTTCGGCTGGACGCCGTCGTTAGACTCCCCGTACACCTGTCACCGACACCGGGAGGATCGGGGCCCCAAGCCCGCGCCCATGGCTCGCAGCGACGACGCGTCCACGCAGGACGCCATGCTCCACCACCAGATCACGGTCCCGGACGACGTGCCCATGGTCTCCCTGCTCGGCCGGCGCGACGAGGTGCTCCGCGCCGTCGAGTCCGGCTTCCCGACCGTCGACATCCACGTGCGCGGCAACGTCGTGTCCTTCGCCGGGCCGGCGGGGGACGTCGCGCTCGCCGAGCGGCTCGTCGACGAGCTCGCGCAGGTGGCCCGCTCCGGCCAGGCGCTCACCGCCGACGCCGTCGGCCGCGCGATCACGATGCTCACCGCGCCGACGGGCGGGCGCCCCGCCGACATCCTCACCCTCGACATCCTCTCGGCGCGCGGGCGCACCATCCGTCCCAAGACGCTCGGGCAGAAGACCTACGTCGACGCGATCGACGAGCACACCATCACCTTCGGGGTGGGCCCCGCCGGCACCGGCAAGACCTACCTCGCGATGGCCAAGGCGGTCCACGCCCTGCAGGCCAAGAAGGTCAACCGGATCGTCCTCACCCGGCCGGCCGTCGAGGCGGGGGAGCGCCTGGGCTTCCTGCCCGGCTCGCTCAACGACAAGATCGACCCCTACCTGCGGCCGTTGTACGACGCCCTGCACGACATGCTCGACCCCGAGTCGATCCCCAAGCTCATGGCGGCCGGGACGATCGAGGTCGCGCCGCTCGCCTACATGCGCGGGCGCACCCTCAACGACGCGTTCATCATCCTCGACGAGGCGCAGAACACCTCCCCCGAGCAGATGAAGATGTTCCTCACCCGGCTGGGGTTCAACTCCCGCGTCGTCGTCACCGGCGACGTCACCCAGGTGGACCTGCCCTCGGGGACGAGCTCGGGCCTGCGGGTGGTCGAGGAGATCCTCACCGGCATCGAGGACGTCGCCTTCTGCCGCCTCACCTCCGCCGACGTCGTCCGCCACCGGCTCGTCTCGGAGATCATCGACGCCTACGAGCGCTGGGACGCCGGACCCGCGGGCAACCGTGCCGACCGCCGCGCCGCCCAGCGCCGCGGGGCCCGCTGACCCGTCACCGCCGTCGCGGCGCGCGCCGCGTTGGTAGCATCGGGTGAGCGCACACCGCGTGCGCCACCCCCGTCCTCGAGGAGATGTCGGGCCTTCGCGCCCTGCCCATGCCGCACCACGCCGCCACCCCGACCGCACCGTCCCACGGGGCGCGCCGATGAGCACCGAGGTCGCCAACGAGTCCGGGTACGACGTCGCCGAGGAGGAGTTCGCGGCGCTCGCCCGCTACGTCCTCGAGCAGATGCACGTCCACCCGCAGGCCGAGCTGTCCATCGTCTTCGTCACCACGGACGTCATGTCCGAGCTGCACGAGAAGTGGATGGACGAGCCCGGTCCCACCGACGTCCTGTCCTTCCCGATGGACGAGCTGCGGCCCGGCCGGCCCGGTGAGGAGCCCGTCGAGGGCATGCTCGGGGACATCGTCCTGTGCCCGGAGGTGGCGGCCGCGCAGGCGAAGGTGGCGGGTCACAGCACCGCCGAGGAGCTCCTGCTCCTCACGACCCACGGCATCCTCCACCTCCTGGGCTACGACCACGCCGAGCCGGAGGAGGAGAAGGAGATGTTCGCCCTGCAGCGCCGCCTGCTGCTGACGTTCCTCGCGGAGCGTTGATGGACGGTCTCCTCCCCGACGTACCCGAGTGGTGGCTGCTCGCGCTCGCCCTCGTCTCCCTGCTCCTCACGGCCGCGCTGATCGCCGCCGAGGCCGCGCTGCGCCGCATCGGGCGCACCGCGCTCACCGAGCTCCAGGTCGCCGAGCGGCCCCGTGCCGGGCGCGTCGCCCGCCTCGCCGCCGAGCGGGACACGACGCTGCCCGGGATCACCCTGGCCCGCGTGCTCGCGGAGATGACGACGGCGGTCGCGCTCACGCTCGTCGTCGCCGACCTGCTGCCCGAGTGGTGGCAGGTGCTGCTCGTCGCCGTCCTCGTCGCCGCGCTGCTCATCGCCGTCGTCGCCGGGGCCACGCCGCGGCGGCTGGGCACCCGTCAGCCCGGCCAGGTGCTCCACGCCCTCGTGCCGTTCCTCGGCCTCGTGCTCGCGCTCACCCGCCCGTTCGTCGCCGTCGCCCGCGCGCTCACCCCGCGCTCGCGGCTCACCGAGGCCGAGGCGCGCGAGGAGGCCGTGGAGGACCTGCGCGACATGGTCGACCGGGTGAGCCAGTCCGAGCAGCTCGCCGACGACGAGCGCACGATGCTCCAGTCGATGTTCGAGCTCGGCAGCACGCTCGTGCGCGAGGTCATGGTGCCGCGCCCGGACATGGTGACGATCGACGCCGGCAAGCCGCTCACCAAGGCGCTCGCCCTGTTCGTGCGCTCCGGCTTCTCCCGCGTGCCCGTCGTCGGGGAGTCCGTCGACGACGTGCGCGGCGTGCTCTACCTCAAGGACGTCCTGCGCCGCACGCACATGCGCCCCGAGGCCGCCGGCGACGCCGTCGAGACGACCGTGCGCGAGGCGGTGTTCGTGCCCGAGACCATCCTCGTGGACGACCTGCTGCGCGAGATGCAGGCCAAGAACTTCCACATCGCGATGGTCGTCGACGAGTACGGCGGCATCGCCGGTCTCGTGACCATCGAGGACCTGCTCGAGGAGCTCGTCGGCGAGCTCACCGACGAGCACGACCGGGCCGAGCCGGTCGTCGAGCACC
>NZ_VDFS01000033.1:6924-27122 GCF_006151955.1 Georgenia sp. 311
CGCGCGGCTGCCGGTCGACGAGCTCGGCGAGCTCTTCGGTCTCGAGCTCGACGACGACGACGTCGACTCCGCGGGCGGACTGCTCGCCAAGGCTCTCGGCAAGGTGCCCATCCCGGGCGCCGAGGTCGAGGTGGGGGGCCTGCACCTGCAGGCAGAACGTGCCGGCGGCCGTCGCCGGCAGATCGCGACGATCCTGGCGCGGGCGGTCGAGCCGCCCGCCGCCGACGAGGAGGACGAGCACTCATGACGTACTCGTGGCCCGAGGGCTACCGAGCAGGCTTTGCCTCCATGGTCGGGCGCCCGAACGCCGGGAAGTCGACCCTGACGAACGCGCTGGTCGGGCAGAAGGTGGCGATCACCTCCAACCGCCCGCAGACGACGCGGCACACGATCCGCGGCATCGTCCACCGCGAGGACGGCCAGCTCGTCCTGGTCGACACCCCCGGCCTGCACCGCCCGCGCACCCTGCTCGGGCAGCGGCTCAACGACCTCGTGCGCGAGACGATCAGCGAGGTCGACGTCCTCGTCTTCTGCCTGCCCGCCGACGAGAAGATCGGTCCCGGCGACCGGTACATCGCGCGCGAGCTGGCCGAGGTGCGCACGCCGGTCATCGCCGTCGCCACGAAGAGCGACACGGTGAGCCGCGAGCGGCTGGCCGAGCACCTGCTGGAGATCGACCAGCTCGGCTCCTGGGCGCACATCGTCCCGGTGTCGGCGGTCAACGGTGAGCAGGTCGACCTCCTCACCGAGCTGCTCCTGCAGCAGATGCCCGAGTCCCCGCCGCTGTACCCCGAGGGCGAGCTCACCGACGAGCCGGAGACGGTGATGATCGCCGAGCTCGTGCGGGAGGCCGCCCTCGAGGGGGTGCGCGACGAGCTGCCGCACTCGCTGGCCGTCGTCGTGGAGGAGATCAACGAGCGCAAGGGTCGCGGGGACCGTCCGCCGCTGCTCGACGTCCACGTCAACCTCTACGTCGAGCGTGACTCGCAGAAGGCGATCATCATCGGTCGCGGCGGCTCACGCCTGCGGGAGGTGGGGTCCCGGGCCCGCCGCGGCATCGAGGCGCTCCTCGGCACGCGGGTCTACCTCGACCTCCACGTCAAGGTCGCCAAGGACTGGCAGCGCGACCCCAAGCAGCTCGGCCGTCTCGGCTTCTGACCGCCCGGCCGCACGCGCCCGTCCGCGGGTGCGTGCGGCCGGGTCACGAGCCACCGACTACCCTGTTGCGGTGAGGTCCTGGCGAGTCGCGGTAACCGTGGTCGCCGTGCTCCTGTTCGGTCTCATCGGGACCGTCGCGGGTCCGGGGTGGAACCCCCAGCCGCTCGATCAGGCGCTCATCGTCCAGTCCGAGGACACGGCGATCGGCGGCGACGTCGTCACCGACCCGGTCGGCACCTACGAGACCAGGACCGAGACCTTCACCGTCGAGCTCGACGGCGCGACGGTCGAGGCCACCGTGCACGAGCCGGTCGGCGCTCCCGGCCTGCGCCCCGGTGTCGTCTTCATGCACGGCGCCGGCACGGCCACGCACGACAACTTCTGGAACATGAGCGAGGCGCTGGCCAGCGCCGGGATCGTCGCCCTCGTCCCGGACAAGCGCATGGACACCTACACCGTCCGCTACCGCGACTACCCGGCGATGGCGCGCGACTACCTCCACAGCTGGGACGCACTGGCCGCCTGGCCCGGCGTCGACCCGGCACGCGTGGGTCTGTACGCCGAGAGCGAGGGCGCGTTCGTCGCGCCCGTCGCCGCGACCGAGAACCCCGACGTCGCCTTCGTCGTCCTCGTCTCGGCGCCGGTGGTGCCCGCCCGTGAGCAGTTCGCCCTCGCCACCGACACCTACCTGCGCACCCTGGGCGCGCCCGAGCAGCTGCTGCGGGCCGTGCCGCGCCTGCTCGGCAGCGAGGTGCCCGGGGGCGGGTTCGTCTACGCCGACTTCGACGTCAGCTCCTACCAGCAGCAGATGCGCCAGCCGGTGCTCATGGTCTACGGCACCGAGGACATCTCCATGCCGGTCGTCCAGGCGCCGGCGAAGGTCATCGAGGACCTCGCCGTCGCCGACAACGGCGACTACACCCTGCGCTACTTCGAGGGCGCGAACCACGGCATCCGCATCGACGGCGAGCTCGCCCCCGGGTTCGCCGACGCCGTCGCGCGCTGGGTGCTCGGCCTGCCGGAGACGGCCGACGCCCAGCCCCGCATCGCCGGCGGGCAGCCCGAGCAGCGGTTCCGCGCCGAGCCGCTCGACAGCCCGCGCTGGTACGCCTCGGGGGACATGATCGTCCTCACGCTCGTCGGGGGAGCAGTGCTCCTCGTCGTCGGCCCGCTGCTCTGGCTGCTCACCCGCCTCGTCCGCCGGCCGAGCGAGCCGCTGCCCTCGCCGCTCGCCCGCGCGAGCGCCGCGCTGGCGCTCGCCGTCCTCGCCGTGTGGGTGCTGTTCGTCTCCTACCTGCTCGTCGTCGCCGGCCTGGCGCTCAACTACGAGCGCAGCCCGGTCGTCGTCACCGGCGGCTGGCTGGGGGGCCAGCTCGCTGCGGTCGGCGCGACGGCGGTGGGCGTCTGGTCCGCGTCGAGCTGGCTGCGGGTGCGGCGCAGCGGGGTCCGCACCGGCACCGTCGGTACGATCACGCTCGTCACCGTCCACCTCGGGGCCCTCGTCCTGCTCCTCGCGGCCGCCTACTGGGGAGTTTTCCCCACGCTCCGCTGAGGCGTGGCGCACGTGGATCGCGCGCGGACACGTAGGATCCCCTGACGGAACGGCGGGAAGGACGCGGATGCAGATCCACTGGGGTGTGGCCACCGACACGGGCGGGCGACGCCAGGCGAACGAGGACGCCGTGCTGGCGGAGCCTCCGGTCTTCGCCGTCGCCGACGGCATGGGCGGCCACGCGCGCGGTGACATGGCCAGCCGGCACGCCGTCGCCGAGCTCGCCGGCCTCGCCCGCACCGAGGGCCCGGTCCGCCCCGAGGACGTCGTCGCGGCGCTGCGCCGCGCCGGCGAGCGGATCCGCGCGGAGATGGCCGGCACCGACGCCGTCGCCGGCACGACCGTGGCCGGGGCCGTGCTCACCGAGCAGGACGGCGAGCCGTTCTGGCTCGTCTTCAACGTCGGGGACTCCCGGGTCTACCGGTGCACCCAGGAGGACATCGAGCAGGTGAGCGTGGACCACTCCCTCGTCCAGGAGATGGTCGACCTCGGCACGATCAGCGCCGACGAGGCGCGTCACCACCCCCAGCGCAACGTCATCACCCGCGCGGTGGGCACCGGCCCGGTGCCCGACATCGACTTCTGGATGCTGCGCGTGGGCGGGCCGGACCAGCTGGTCCTGTGCAGCGACGGGCTGTTCGGGGAGCTGGCGGACGCCGAGATCCACGACGTCGTCGCCGCGGCAGGCCACCCGCAGGAGGCGGCAGCGACCCTCCTCGACCGCGCGGTGCAGGGCGGCGGGGCCAACGACAACGTCTCCGTCGTCGTCGTGTCCGCCCGCGGCGAGGACCTCGAGACCACCGAGCGGCGCGAGGAGTGCGCGGAGCAGGGCTCGACCCTGCCCCGCGCGGACGCCGGGGTGAACCGATGAGCGGGCACGAGTACCGGCCCGGCGGCTGGACGGCGCTCGTCACCGACGACGCCCTCGCCCTGCTCCCTCCCGGTGTCCCCGAGGACGTCGCCCGCGAGCTGTGGCAGCTGTCGGCCACCGGCACCCGGCTCGGCGCGTGGGTCGAGTACCTCGCCGCCGCCGGGATCTCGGCGCTGCCGTCCTTCGCCATCGTCGAGGCGCACCCCGAGGGGCTGCGCGTCGTCGTCCGCGGCGAGATCGACGTCGAGCAGGGCGGGCGCATCCTCTCCGGCCGGGGCCTGACGACCTGGCGCGAGGAGCTCCTGCCCGCCGCAGACGTCACCGTGAGCGCCGAGACCACCGACGGCGGCTGGCTGCCCGTCGCCGGTGGCATCGTCCGGGCGTCCGCGGCTCGCCTGCTCGCCTCGCCCCAGCCGCCGCCCGCGCCGCCGGAGGACGAGGAGGACGTCGAGCTCACCGTCGCGCGTATGCCCGCCCTCGCCGCCGCCGTCGGCGTCCGGCCGGCAGCCGCGCCCGTGCCCGCCTCCGGCCCCGCCGCCTCGGCGGACGCGGGGACCGCCGCGGCCGTCGCCGACGTGAGTGACGCCCCGCCGCCTACGCCTGCCCCTGTTCCGGCCACGCCGCCGGCCCCTGCTCCGGCTCCGGTCGCCCCGCCTGCCGTCACGCCGGCTCCGGTCGCCCCGCCCGCCCCGGTGCAGGTCCCGGTCCCGCCGGCCGACCCGGCTCCGGTCCCGGCTGCTGCGGCCGAGACCGCGGTCACCGCCGACGAGCCGGACGAGGAGGAGTCGGACGAGGCACCCGCCCCGCCGCCCGTCCCGCAGGCTCCGGACGCGGCCCTCGTCGAGGAGGAGCCCGAGGACTCCGACGACTACGACTTCCTCCTCTGGTCGACCGAGCAGGTCCACGCCCACCGCTCGGAGCCCGCGCCGGCTGCCACCGACCCTGCCGACGCCGCGCCTGCCGACGCCGCGCCTGCCGACGCCGGTGAGCCCGCCGGCGCGGAGCCCGCCGAGTCCGGCCCGCCGGACCTCGAGGCCACCCGCCTGCCCGAGTCCGACGAGGACGCCACCGGCATCTTCGCCCCGGGTCCGATCATCGACTCGGTGCCGGGCCTGTCGCGCCCAGCGGCGCCCGTGGGTGCGCCCGTCGACCTGCCGCCGCCCCCGGCCGTCGACGACGGCGACCACGACGGCGAGACGATCGCGACGTCGGAGATCCCGGCCACCGCCACGCCGGTGGCCCTCGAGCCCGTGGTGCGCCCCGCGCCCGGCGTCGAGCTCGTCCTGTCCACCGGGCCGCGGATCGAGATGGACCGGCCGGTCCTCCTCGGGCGCGCCCCGGAGGCCACGCGCTTCGCCGGCACCGAGGTGCCCCGGCTGGTGAGCGTGTCGAACCCCGAGCGCGACATCTCCTCGACCCACGTCGAGGTCCGCCCGGCGGGCGGGCACGTCGTCGTCACCGACATGAACTCCACCAACGGCACCGTCGTCCACCTGCCGGACCAGCCCTCCTTCCGGCTCCAGCCGGGCACCGGGGTGCCGGTCGGGCCGGGCGCGGTCATCGAGCTCGGGGTGGGCGTCGAGCTCACCGTCCAGCGGGTCGAGGGAGCGCAGTGAGCCCACGTCGACAGCCGGCGTCGCCGCCGGACCTGCCGGGCTACACCGTCGAGCGGCTGCTGGGCTCGGGCGGGTTCGCCGACGTCTTCCTCTACCAGCAGCGCCTGCCGCGGCGGCCGGTGGCGATCAAGGTGCTCACCCAGGAGGCGGCCGAGGGCCAGTCCCGCGAGCAGTTCGTCGCCGAGGCCAACCTCATGGCCCAGCTCTCCACGCACTCCTCGATCGTCACGATCTACCACGCGGACACGGCCGCGGACGGGCGCCCCTACCTCGTCATGCAGTACTGCCCGCTGCCCACCCTCGCCGAGCGGGTCAAGGTCCGCCCCCTCGGGGTGCCCGAGGTGCTCGGCATCGGCGTGCGGCTCGCGGGCGCCGTCGAGACGGCCCACCGGGCGGGCATCGTCCACCGCGACATCAAGCCCGCGAACATCCTCACCACGGAGTACGGGCGCCCCGCCCTCAGCGACTTCGGCATCGCCGGTCTCACCGGGGCGGCGGAGTCCGGCGGCGTGTCGATCCCGTGGGCCTCGCCCGAGGCCGTCGAGGGGCACTCCACGGGTGTCGCGGGAGACGTGTACTCCCTCGCCGCCACGCTCTACACGCTGCTCGCGGGGCGCTCGCCCTTCGCCCGGCCCGGCGGCCCGAACACCCGCCTCGACTTCACCATGCGGATCAAGCGCGACCCGGTGCCGCCGATCGGCCGCACGGACGTGCCCGCCTCGCTGGAGGCGGTCCTGGCCCGGGCGATGGCGAAGTCACCGGCGGCCCGCCCGGCGTCGGCTCTCGAGCTCGGCCGTGCGCTGCAGGTCGTCGAGCAGGAGCTGCGCCTGGCGATGACGGACATCGAGGTGCCGGACACCTCGTGGATGTCCCCGGCCACCGCGCCGGTCGTCGGCGACGACGGCGACGACGGCCGCACGATCGTGCGTGCGGTCACCGCGGTCGACCCCACGGGCGCGACGCCCGTCCCCGTCCTCGACGAGGAGCCGCACACCGTGCTGCGGCCGGTCGGCGAGGTCGGCTGGGTGCCCGAGGAGACCGAGAGCACCCGTGGCCGGTCCGCCGCCCTCCGCGCCGACGACGACGAGGAGCCCGCGCCCCGCCCGCGCGCCCGGTGGCGGTGGGTCGCCACGGGCGCCGGTGCCGCCGTCCTCGTCGCCGGCGGGATCGTCGCCGCCGGAGCGCTGCGCGGGGACGAGGTGCCCGACCCGGCGCCGACCGGGACCATCGGGACCGTCGTCATCCCCGACGTCGTGCCGAGCGCGGAGGACCTGCGCGGGGAGCGGGTGGGTGACGGGACCGTGGAGTTCACCTGGACCCCGCAGGACGAGCTCGGTGACGTGACCTACGCGTGGACCCGGACGGACGGCGGGAAGGTCACCGAGAGCCAGCCCGTGGCCGAGCCGCCGCTGGTCGTCGACTCAGTGGGGCGCGTGTGCATCGAGCTGAGGACCATCTCCGAGCAGGGACAGGTCTCGGCGCGTCCCGCCGAGGCCTGCGTCGACTGAGGAAGGACGTGACGTGAGCACCACGCTGCAGCTGGAGTTCTGCGGGGAGTGGTTCCCCATCGAGCGGGAGGAGCCGTTCTACATCGGGCGCGAGGGCGCCCTGGAGATCGACGACAACCCCTACCTGCACCGGCGGTTCCTGCGTATCGCCTACGTCGACGACCTGTGGTGGATCGAGAACGTCGGCTCGCGCCTGTCGGCCACCCTCGCCGACAGCGAGGGCAACACCCAGGCGTGGCTCGCCCCCGGTGCCCGGCTGCCGCTCGTCTACGCCGGGACGACCATCCTCTTCACCGCCGGGCCCACGACCTACGAGGTCAACCTCGTCAACCCCGACCCCACCTTCGCCCCCGCCAAGGCCGAGCCGGTGCACGTGGGGGAGACGACGATCGGCCCGGTGACCCTCACCGAGTCCCAGCACCTGCTCGTCCTCGCCCTGTCCGAGCCGGTCCTGTCCGGTCGCGGCAGCGCCGCCATCCCCACCTCCGCGCAGGCGGCTGCCCGCCTGGGCTGGGCGCTGACGAAGTTCAACCGCAAGCTCGACAACGTGTGCGACAAGCTCGACCGCAACGGGGTGCGCGGCCTGCGCGGCGGCCCGCAGCAGCTCGCCGTCAACCGGCGCGCCCGCCTCGTCGAGCACGCCGTCGCCTCGCGGATCGTCAGCTCCGACCAGCTTCCCTCCCTCGACGAGGAGCACGCGCGCAACACCAGTACTCCTTCCTGAGGCCGGGTGGTCGTGGGGAGGACTACCCGGGGAAATTTCCCCATCCTTACGTAGGACCTTTGTTCCTGACATTTGTTACTGTGCGGAGCGGTGTCAGGGCGTGGGCCCGACACCTACCTGTCACACGAGAGCTTGGGGCGAAGCTGTGCGATTCGGACGTGGTCGGGCCGGGACCACCGGCGCCTCTGCACGACCGGCGACCCGCCGGGCCCGCCGGGCCACCGACCCCAGGCGCCGGCAGAAGGTCGTCAGCGGACTGACCGTCGGTGTTCTCGGGGTGGGTCTCGTCGTCGCCGGCGTCCTGTACGACGGGGTGGCCACGGCCGACGTCGACCTCAACGACGGCGGGGTGTGGGTGACGAGCCAGGAGCACATGCGCCTGGGCCGTCTCAACAGCCAGGTCCAGCTGCTCGACGGCGGCCTCGCCGCTCGCAGCGGCAGCTTCGACGTCCTCCAGGACGGCTCGCACGTCTTCCTCGTCGACGAGGGCGCCGGCCTCCTCCAGCAGGTCGACCCGGCCACCGTGACGACGACGACGACCGTCTCGCTGCCCGGGCCGCGCCAGATCCAGCTCGGCGGCGGCACCGTCGCCGTCCTCGACTCGCGCAGCGGGCAGCTCCACGCCACCGACACCGGGCGCGTGGGCACGCTCGCCGACGAGGAGCTCGAGGCCTCGGCCCGGCTCGGTGCCAACGGCGTCATCGCCGTCGGCGTCGACGGCACCACCTACGGCGTCTCCCCGTCCGACGCGACCCTCCTCGCGCTGCCCGCCGGCTTCGACGCCGAGACCGACGAGGCCCCCGAGCCCGCCGGCCTCGGCGTGGAGCCCGAGCGTCTCGCCGAGGCCGAGATCCAGGTGAGCGCCGTCGGCCAGGAGGCCGTCGTCCTCGTCCGCGACGAGCAGGACCGGGTGAGCCTCCTGCGGCCGGGCAGCGAGCCGGTCGACCTCACCGACCTCGCCGACACCGCCCAGGTCGCCCTCCAGGCGCCCTCCGGCGCCGGCCGCGAGGTCCTCGTCGCCGCCCGCGACGGCATGATCCGCGTGCCCCTGGGCAGTGGTGAGCCCACGGTCGACCCCGTCTCCCAGGCAGGCACCCCCAGCCGCCCCGTCGTCGTCGCCGGGTGCGGCCACGGCGCGTGGGCCGGGGGGACCGGCGTCTACCAGGCCCGCTGCGGCAACGGTGAGGTCGTCGAGGAGCCGATCGACAAGTCGCTCACCGACGCCCGCCTCGTCTTCCGGGTCAACCGGGACGTCGTCGTCCTCAACGACCTCGTCGCCGGCACGGTGTGGCTGGTCAAGGACGCGATGGAGATCGTCGAGAACTGGGACGACGTCGTGCCCCCGCAGGCCGCGAGCGACGACGAGGAGGAGTCCCAGCAGCAGATCGAGGAGCAGCTCCCGCTCGACCGCGAGCAGGAGAACCGCGACCCGATCGCCCAGGACGACGACCTCGGCGTGCGCGCCGGGTCGACGACCGTCCTGGAGGTGCTCGCGAACGACACCGACCCCGACGGCGACCTCCTCACCGTCGCCTCCTTCGACACCCCGGCCGAGTCCTTCGGCACCGTCCGCCCGATCATGGGCGGGCGCGCCCTGCAGGTCGCCGTCGCGGAGGGTGCGAGCGGCGCCGTCGCCATGAGCTACACGGTGAGCGACGGCCGCGGGGGAGAGGCCGAGGCCGTGGCCCGGGTCAGCGTCGTGCCCGAGGACGTCAACCGCCCGCCGGAGCAGGTCCGCCCCGCCACCCTCACCCTCGTCACCGGCGCGACCGGCAGCGTCAACGTCCTGGACACCGTGCGCGACCCCGACGGCGACGAGGTCGTCGTCGTCGCGGCGACCGCGTCGACCGACGACATCGTCCGCTTCACCCCCGACGGCGCCGTCACGTTCGTCGACTCGGGCGTGACGCCGGGGATGAAGCCGGTGGCCGTCGAGGTCTACGACGGCACGGACACCGCGGAGGTCGAGCTCTCGGTCGACGTCCGCCCGGCCGGCGCGCTGCCGCCCGTCCCGGTCTTCGACTTCGTCACCGCCATCGCCGGTGAGGAGACCGTCGTCGAGCCGCTCGTCAACGACACCGACCCGGGCGGGGAGGCCGAGCCGCTGCGCCTGGCCGACGTCCAGCAGGTCCCCGGTGCGAGCGTCGTCCCGGACTACGACACCGGCACCTTCCGCTTCTCGGCGGACGCCGCGCAGACGTACTACCTCACCTACATCGTCGTCAACGACGCCGGGGCGAGCGCCACCGGCCTCATCCGCGTCGACGTCCGCGAGCCCGCCGAGGCCGCGCCGGTCGCCGTCCAGGACGTCGGCCTGCTGCCCGCCGGCGGCCAGGTGCTCGTCGACGTCCTCGCCAACGACGAGGACCCGAGCGGTCAGCTGCTCGCCGTGCGCCAGGTCGACGTGCCCGAGGGCTCGGGCCTGTCCGTCGCCGTCCTCGAGCACCGCATCCTCAAGATCACCGCGAGCCAGGACGTCCAGGCCACCCAGCGCCTCACCTACGAGGTGTCCAACGGCGAGACGAGCGCGACCGGTGAGGTCGTGGTCATGCAGGTCCCGCCCGACGCGCTCGTCCAGCCGCCGGTGGCGCAGGCGGACGTCGCCAACGTCCGGGCCGGCGACTTCGTCACCATCCCCGTGCTGTCCAACGACTCACACCCCGCGGGCCTGGAGTTCGAGCTCGCGACCGAGCTCGTCGAGGAGCCGCAGGCGGGACACCTCTTCGCCTCGGGCGACACGCTGCGCTTCCGCGCCCCCGAGCAGCCGCAGACGATCAACGCGGTCTACGAGGTGGTCGACGAGTCCGACCAGCGCGCCTCGGCCCAGGTGACGATCTACGTCCAGGCCGACGACGGCGAGCGCAACGCCCCGCCGCAGCCGCTCCCGGTGGAGTCGCGCGCCTTCGCCGGCGAGCGGATCCGCATCCAGGTGCCGCTCTTCGGCATCGACCCCGACGGCGACTCCGTCCAGCTCCTCGGCGCCGACCAGGCACCGACGAAGGGCCGCATCGTCGAGGTCGGCCCCACGTACATCGACTACGAGGCCTTCTCCCGCGCGAGCGGGACCGACACCTTCACCTACGCCGTGCGCGACCGCCTTGGCACCTACGCCTCGGCGACGGCCAAGGTCGCCGTCATCGCCCCGCCGGACCTCAACCGGGCCCCCCAGGCGATCGACGACGAGGTGCTCGCGCGCCCGGGCCGCGTCGTGGACGTCGACCCGGTCGCCAACGACACCGACCCGGACGGTGACCCGCTCTACCTCGCCGACCCGGCCTTCGACGCGGTCGAGCAGCTCGGGGTCGAGCAGCTCGACAGCGGCCGGCTGCGCATCACCACCCCGGAGGCGGAGGGCACCTTCGCCCTGCCCTACCACGTGACCGACCAGCGGGGCGGGCGGTCCACCGGCATCGTCACCGTCGAGGTGTCGGCCGAGGCGCCGCTGCAGGCGCCCGTCGCCGTGGACGACCTCGTCCGGGCGATCACCATCCTCGGCCAGGAGCGGGTGACGATCCCGGTCCTCGACAACGACGTGGACCCCGACGGCACCCGCGAGGACCTCACGGTCGGTCTCGTCGGCTCACCGGAGAACGCCCGCGTCGTCGGCGACGAGGTCCAGGTGGACGTCATGGCCTCGCGGCAGGTGCTCACCTACTCCGTCACCGACATCGACGGGCTCACCTCCTACGCGTTCGTCGACGTCCCCGGCCTGGAGGACTCCGGGCCGGTGCTGCGCACCGACGTCGACCCGATCGTCGTCGCGACGGGGGAGACGCGCCAGATCGAGCTCGCGGACTACGTCGTCGCGCCCAGCGGCAAGGAGGTGCGGCTCACCAGCACCGACAAGGTGCGGGCGACGAACTCCGACGGCAGCTCCCCGGTCGTCGGCCCGACGACGCTCACCTTCACCTCCGCGCCGACCTACGCGGGCCCGGCGACGCTCACCTTCGAGGTGACCGACGGGCAGAGCGCCGAGGACCCCGAGGGCCTCACCGCGGTGCTCACCCTCGACATCACCGTCGAGTCCACCGAGAACACCCCGCCGACGTTCGACGGCGCCGCCGTCGAGGTCGTGCCCGCGGAGGCTCCGGTCGTGCTCAACCTGCGCCAGCTCGCCCAGGACCCGGACACCGGGGACTTCAACCAGCTGCGCTACGAGCTCGTCGGCGTGCCCGACGGCATCGAGGCGAGCCTGGACGGCCCGAACCTCACCGTCTCCGCGCCGGTCGACACGCCCCAGGGCACCGTCGGCACCATCGACATCACCGTCTCGGACGCCAAGGCCGAGCCCGTGCCCGGCGTCGTCGAGGTGACGGTGACGGCGTCCAACCGGCGCCTCGCGTCGGTCAACGACGTCGACCTCGGTGAGCTCGAGCAGGGCGAGTCGCGCACCGTCGACGTCCTCCAGGGGGCGTTCAACCCCTTCCCGGACCAGTCGCTCACCGTCATCGACGCGCTGACCGAGACCGGCGGCGCGGCGGCGTCCTTCGACGCCGGGAGCGTCACGGTGACCGCCGGCGCCGACTTCGTCGGACGCGGGGTCTCGCGCTTCATCGTCCAGGACGCCACGGGAGACCCGAACCGTCAGGTCGAGGGCAGGATCTCCTACTCCGTCATCGGTGTCCCCGAGCGCCCCACCCCGCCGCGCGTGCAGGAGGTGCGCGACCAGACCGTCGTCCTCACCTGGTCCGCGCCGGCCGACAACGGTGCGCCGATCACCGGCTACCGGGTCGAGGCGGCGGGCGTCAGCCAGCAGTGCCCGACGACGACGTGCACCATCGGCGGCCTCACCAACGACGTCGAGTACACCTTCACGGTGACGGCGACGAACAAGGTCGGTGACTCCGAGCCGTCCGGCCCGTCCGCGGTCGCGCGCCCCGACGTCAAGCCCGAGCGGCCCGCCCCGCCGACCCTCGTCTTCGGCGACGGTCAGCTCGAGGTCCGCTGGGAGACCCCGGTGAGCCGCGGCTCGTCCGTGTCCTCCTACGACCTGCAGATCGCGCCGTCCCCGGGCGGCGGGCAGGTCTCGGTGAGCGGGAACTCCCACACGTGGACCGGGCTGCGCAACGGCCAGTCCTACACGGTGCGCGTGCGCGCCCACAACGACGCCCCGGACCCGAGCGAGTGGTCGGAGTGGTCGGCGCCCGAGGTGCCGGCCGGCGTGCCGGACCAGCCGGTCGCACCCACGGCGCAGCGCGTCGACTCCCCGGTCAACGCCCAGATCAGCGCCTCGTGGACGGCCCCGCCGAACAACGGTGACGCGATCGCCTCCTTCGACGTCGTCATCCGGCGCGACGGTGCGGCGTTCAAGTCCTTCACGGTGCCCGGCGGGCAGACCTCCTTCACCGAGGACGCCCCGGCCGGCAGCGACTACACGGTGAGCGTCGCCGCGACGAACAAGGCCGGCACCTCCCCGGCCAGCCCGCAGTCGGCGCCGGTGCGCTCCTTCCTCCAGCCCGACCGGGTGCCCAGTGTCACCGCGGAGGCCACCGGTCAGGACGGGATCGTCCAGCTCGACCACGCGACCCCGGCCGACAACGGCGACGCCATCCGTCGCTTCGAGGTGAGCGTCAACGGCGGCGGGTGGAGCCAGCTCGCCGGGGACAAGCGCGTCACCGGCCTGTCCGACGGCGCCAGCTACACGTTCTCCGTGCGCGCCTGCAACACCTACTGCGGCGAGGCCAGCCCCGCCTCGGCGGCGGCGGTGCCCTTCGGCCCGTTCGGGCAGGCGACGGCGAGCGGCCAGGCGCACGGACGGCACAACGGCTACACCGACGGCGTCTCCGAGCAGCCCGGCGCCACGTTCGCGTGGACGACGCCCGACGGCAACGGGCGCGCGGTCACGAGCGTCCAGCTGCGCCTCGACAACGGCAACGGCAGCTGGGGCGCGTGGCAGCAGGTCGCGGCCAACGGCAACCGCCGCATCGACGGCGACTGGGGCCGGACCTACCGCGCCGAGGTCCGCGTCGAGCGGGCCGACGGCGAGGTGCGCACCGCGAGCGCGTCCGCCCGCACGGTCGCGGCCCCCGTCCCGCGCCCGCCCGACCCGCCGCAGCCGAGCGTGACGATGCGCCGGGGTGACTCGGCCGTGGGCATGCCCGGCTGCACCTTCCACACGTGCGCCTACCTCGCCTTCGACTACGCGAACATGCCCTCGGGCAGGTACACGGTCGAGTTCAGCGCCCCCGGTGAGCGCAACCCGTGGAAGAGCTACACCGTGCAGCTGGCCGGTGACGGCCGGTGGCAGGCGACGTCCTACCGCGGCGGCTCGGGGGAGACCGTGACCGTGCGCGTGCGCGGCAACGGGGTCGACCTCTCGAGCAGCCACACCTGGCCGAGATGACCCCTGCCCGCACCGCCCCCCAGCCCGCCGACGCCCTCCGCCCCACCCCGACTGGAGTCCCCGCATGACCATGACCGAGCAGCAGACCACGATGACGCCCGAGCAGGCCGCGTGGTTCGCCGACACCTTCGAGAAGATCGTCTCCGCCGTCGGCGGCGCCGTGGTGGGCAAGGCCGGCGTCATCCGGCTCGTCGTCACGACGATGCTCAGCGGCGGGCACGTGCTCCTCGAGGACGTCCCCGGCACGGGCAAGACGCAGCTCGCGCGCTCGCTCGCCGCGGCGGTGCAGACGTCGAGCTCGCGCATCCAGTTCACCCCGGACCTGCTGCCCTCCGACGTCACCGGCGTGTCGATCCTCGACCCCAAGACCCAGCAGTTCGAGTTCCACAAGGGACCGATCTTCGCCTCGGTCGTCCTCGCCGACGAGATCAACCGCGCCTCGCCCAAGACGCAGTCCGCGCTCCTGGAGGTCATGGAGGAGGGCCGGGTGACCTTCGACGGCGTGGCCTACGAGGTGGGCCGCCCGTTCGTCGTGCTCGCCACCCAGAACCCGATCGAGCAGGCCGGGACCTACCGGCTGCCCGAGGCCCAGCTCGACCGCTTCCTCATGAAGACCTCGATCGGCTACCCGGACCACAACGCGACGGTGAGCATCCTCGCCGCCTCGGCCACCCGGGACCGCGCGGGCGGGGTCACGCCCGTCATCACGGGCGCGGCGGTCGTCGACATGATCGACCTCGCCGGCACCGTCCACGTCGACTCCGCCGTCCTGGAGTACGTCTCGCGGATCGTCGCCGAGACCCGCCGGACGGAGAACGTCACCGTCGGTGTCTCCGTCCGTGGCGCCATCTCGCTCATCCGCGCGGCGAAGACCTGGGCCGCCGCCCACGGGCGCAACTACGTCGTGCCCGACGACATCAAGGACCTCGCAGAGCCCGTCCTCTCCCACCGCATGGTGCTCGACGCCGAGGCGGAGTTCGAGGGGGCGACGGCCGCCGGCGCCATCCGCACCGTGCTCGCCGAGATCGCCCCGCCCACCCGCCGCGGCGGCGACCAGTAGCCCGTGACCGAGCCAGCCATCACCACCCGGGCCCGCAGCGCACTCTCCGACCGGATCGGGGAGACCAGCGCGCTGCGGAGCCTCGTCGAGCGCACCCGCGGCCCGCGTCTGGGCGTCGAGCGGGCCCTGCGCGCCGTCAGCGTCGCCGGCTGGGCCGTGCTCGCCGTCGGCCTCCTCGCCCTGGTCGCCGGGCGACGCCTGGGCTGGGTCGAGCTCGTCGTGCTCGGCGCCGCCCTCGTCACGACCTTCGTCGGGGCGCTCGCCTTCACCCTCGGGCGCCATCCCTACGACGTCACCCTCCGGCTCAGCGACCGGCGCGTCGTCGTCGGTGACCGGGCCATGGCCGGGGTGACCGTCCGCAACACCGCTCACCACCCGGTGCTGCCCGCCCGGGTCGAGCTGCCCGTGGGCGTGGCCCAGGTCGCCTTCCACCTGCCCGGCCTGGCCGGTGGTGAGGACCACGAGGAGATCTTCGCGATCCCCACGAGCCGCCGCAGCGTCATCCCCGTCGGCCCGGTGCGGACCGTGCGCGGCGACCCGCTCGGGCTCATGCGCCGCGGGGTCGCCTGGGGTGAGCCGCAGGACCTCTACGTCCACCCGCTCACCGTCCCGCTGAGCTCCTCCGCCGCGGGGTTCATCCACGACCTCGAGGGCCGGCCCACCCGGGAGGTCACGAGCGCCGACCTGTCCTTCCACGCGCTGCGCGAGTACGTGCCCGGTGACGACCGCCGCTACGTCCACTGGCGCACCTCCGCGCGCGCCGGAAAGCTCATGGTCCGCCAGTTCGAGGAGACCCGTCGCTCCCACCTCGTCGTCGGGATGTCGCGCAACGAGCGGGACTACGGCGACGACGAGGAGTTCGAGGTCGCCGTCTCCACGCTCGGCTCCCTGGCCCTCCAGGCGATGCGCGAGGAGAAGGACCTCACCACCCTCACCAGCCACGAGACGCTGCGGTCCGTCTCCGCGGGGCAGTACCTCGACGTCCTCACCCGCCTCGAGCACGGCGACGGCCCCGGCGGGGTGCTGTCCATGGCCCACAAGATCAGCCGGGAGGTCGAGCGCGCGTCGATGGTCGTGCTCGTGTGCGGCTCCACCGTGACCGCCGACCAGCTGCGCGCCGCCGGCGCGGTCCTGCCGATCGACGCGCGCGCCTTCGCCGTCCAGGTCGTCGCCGGCGCCGAGACCGCCGTCCACACCGTCGGCGTCGTCACCGTCCTCACCATCGGCGAGCTCTCCGAGCTGCGTCGCGGCTTCCGGAAGGCGGAGCACCGGTGAGCCCCTACCTCGCGCTGCTGCGCGCCCGCTGGGTCGACGTCCTCGTCCCCTTCGCCCTCGTCCTGCTCGCCCTCGTCCCGCTCCTGCCCGTCTTCGGCACCGGACGGCTCGTCGCCGCCGCCGTCGGGGGTGCGGTGCTCGGCACCCTCGTCGCCACGCTCGGCGCGTGGCGCCGGTGGGCGACCCTCACCGTCCTCGCCGCGCTCCTCGTGGCGGCCGTCCTCGGTTCGTCCCTGGGCGCCCCGACGACGGCGCTGGCCGGCGTCGTGCCCACGCCGCAGACCCTCGGCGCGGTCGGCAGCGGCGCGGTGACGTCGTGGAAGTCGGTCGTCACCCTCGCCCCGCCGCTGGGCGCCGTCGGCAACACGCTCACCGCGCCCTACCTCCTCGCGCTGCTCGCGACCGTCGTCGCGGTCACCGTGTCGCTGCGCACCCGCCGGCCCGCGTGGGCGCTCCTGGCGCCCGCGGTCGTCCTCGCGGTCTCGATCCTCCTCGGCACGGCGCGCGAGGTGCTCTCCGTCCCGCTCGGGCTCACCGGGGCGCTGGTCGGCCTGCTGTGGGCGACGTGGCGCACCGGCCGGCTGCAGCAGGGGCGGCCGGTGGCCGTCCTCGTGCTCGTCGCGGTCGCCGCCGTCGGCGGCACCGGCGCCGGCCTGCTCGCGCCCGGCGGCAACCACCGCCTCGTCCTGCGCGAGGTCATCGAGCCGCCGCTGGACCCGCACGACTACCCCAGCCCGCTCGCCGGCTTCCGCTCCTACCTCAAGGACCACCGCGAGGACACCGTCCTCACCGTCACCGGCCTGCCCGCCGGCGCCCCCGTCCGCCTCGCGACGATGGACGCCTACGACGGCACGACGTGGGCGGTGGCGGGCAGCGCCGACGGCAGCGGCGCCGGCTCGGGCACGTTCACCCGGATCGGCGAGCGCGTCGAGGCGACCGTGCCCGAGGACGCCGTCACCGTGGAGGTCGAGCTCGGGGAGTACGCCGGGGTGTGGCTGCCCAACGTCGGACGGACCTACGACGTCGAGTTCGCCGGGCCGGACGCCGTGGAGACCGCCCGCAACCTCTACTTCAACCGCACGTCGGGGACCGGCATCGTCACGACCGGGCTCCGGTCGGGGGACCGGTACTCGCTGGTCGCCACGCCCGTCGTCGAGCCGCCGGTCAGCGCCCTGGAGGGCGCGCCGCTCGCCCGCGTGGACCAGCCCGAGCTCTCCGGCGTGCCGGAGATGGTCGTCGCCGAGGCCTCGGCGATGGTCGCCGCCGCCGAGACGCCGCTCGCGCGCGTCCAGGCACTCGTCGGCGGGCTGCAGGAGGGCTACTTCTCCCACGGTCTGGAGGGCGACGCGCCCTCCCTCGCCGGTCACGGCGCCGCGCGCCTCGCCCAGATGGTCACCGACGAGCTCATGATCGGTGACGAGGAGCAGTACGCCGCCCTCATGGGCCTGCTCGGCCGCGCGGTCGGGCTGCCCACCCGCGTGGTCATGGGATTCGCGCCGCAGGCCGTCGCGAGCACCGGGCCGGTGGAGATCACCGGCGACGACGTCACCGCGTGGGTCGAGGTCGCCTTCGAGGACCACGGCTGGGTGCCCTTCTACCCGACCCCCGACGAGGACCGGATCCCGCAGGTCGAGGAGCCCGAGCCGCAGGACCGCCCGCAGCCGCAGGTGCTCCAGCCGCCGCCGCCCGCCCAGGAGCCGCCCGAGGCACCGCCGATGGACCGTGACGAGGTCGACGCCGAGGAGGAGGACGTCCCTGAGGACGAGCCGCTGAGCTACACCCTCCTCATCGTGCTCGGGGTCGGCGGCTCGCTGCTCGTCCTCCTCCTGCCGGTCCTCCTCGTCCTCCTGCTCAAGCTGATCCGCCGTCGACGCCGCCGGACGCGGGGGAGCGGCTCGGGACGCGTGGCCGGCGGGTGGGCCGAGCTCGTCGACCGGGCCCGCGACCTCGGGGTGCCGGTCACCGCCGAGGCGACCCGCCGCGAGCAGGCCCGCGAGGTCGTGGAGAGCCTCGCCACGGGGCGCAGCACCCGCCGCCGCAGCCCGCGGCCGGTCGACGTCTCCGGGCTCGACACCACGACCCTCGCCGGCTACGCCGATGCCGGCGTCTTCGGTCCCGTCCTGCCCGACGAGACCGCCGTCTCCGGCTACTGGGACCACGTCGAGACCACCGAGGGCCGCCTGCGCCGGGCCGTGGGCCGGCGCCGCTGGCTGCGCTCGCGGGTCTCCCTCACCTCACTGCGAAAGGGCCGCTAGGACATGCGGATCAAGCTCACGCTGCTGCGCACCGCCGCCGACCCCGCCGACCTCGCGGTCACGGTGGACGGCACGGCGACGGTCGCCGACCTCGCCCGCGCGATCGCGGAGACCGACCCGGTGCCGACGTTCCTGTCGGACCAGGAGCTGCGCGACCTCACGCTGCGCGTCCACGGCACGCCCGGCACCGACGACCGCTCCACGCGGCTGCTGCTGCCCGAGGACTCGGCCGCCGAGGCCGTCCGGTCCGGCTCCACGGTCTCCCTCGCGCAGGCCGCGGGCCGCTACGACGGGTCGGGGCAGGACCGTCCGGCCGCCGCGCGCCTCACCGTGCTCGACGGGCCCGACGCCGGCATGGAGGTCGCCCTGCCCGAGGGCACCTCGGTCATCGGGCGCGGGAAGGGCTGCGACGTCCGGCTCTCGGACCCGACGGTGTCCAAGGAGCACGCCCGGCTCGCCGTCACCGACATCATCGAGCTCGTCGACCTGCGCAGCGCCAACGGCCTGCTCATGGGCGACGGCCTCGTCCAGCGCGCCGCCCTCCTGCCCGAGGACACCGTGACGCTCGGCGACACGACCATCCGGGTCGTGCGGATCGCCGCCAGCCGGCACGCGGCGCCCGGGGCCGCGCACGTGGAGTTCAACCGCTCCCCGCGCCTGGCCCCCGTCTACGAGGGGGAGGAGCACGACGCCCCCAAGCCCCCCGAGCCGCCGAAGCCGGTCAAGCTGCCGATCGTCATGCTCGTCGTGCCGCTCATGATGGCCCCGGTGTTCCTCCTCGTCGGGCGCGGGCTCCTCGGCCTGGTGTTCATGGCGATGATGCCGCTCATGGTCGTCGGCAACTACATCGACAAGCGGGTGACCGGCAAGCGCGAGTACCGTGCCGCGATCGAGCAGTTCGGCCAGTCCGTCGACCTCATGCGCAGCGAGCTCACCGTCGAGCGGGACCGGGAGCGGGCCACCCGCCTCGGGGAGTCCCCGGCGGTCCAGGACGTGCGGACCTCGGCGCTCGCGCTCGAGCCGCTGCTGTGGACCCGGCGCCCGGAGCACGACGCCTACCTCGACCTGCGGCTGGGCCTGGGCACGCTGCCCTCGCGCACCCGGGTCAAGCTGCCCCAGCGCAACGACGCGCTGCCCGAGCACTGGGAGATGGTCTCCGCGATCCGGGCGGACTTCCGCGAGATCGACGGCGTCCCGGCCACGGTGCAGCTGCGGGAGAGCGGCGCGCTCGGGCTCGCCGGCCCGCGTGCCGTGCTCGACGACGCCGCCCGCGCCGTCGTCGCCCAGCTCGTCACCCTCCACTCGCCCGCCGAGCTCGTCCTCACGGTCGCGACGTCCGCGGCCAGCGCGGCCCGCTGGGAGTGGACCAAGTGGCTGCCGCACGTCGGGTCGGTGCACTCCCCGCTCGAGGGGGCGCACATCGGCTCCAACCAGGCCGGCGTCATCCAGCTCGTCGGCCGCATCGAGGGGCTGCTCGACGCCCGCCGCCGGACGCCGTCGATGAGCAACACCCTCCACCTGCCCACCGTCGTCCTGCTCGTCGAGGACGACGCCCCCATCGAGCGCGGACGGCTCGTCCGGATCGCCGAGGAGGGCCCGGCCGTCGGCATCCACGTCGTGTGGTGCGCCTCCGCCCAGGAGCGCCTCCCGGCCGTCTGCCGCACCTTCCTCACCGTGACGACGTCCACCGACGGCGCCACCGCCGGGCACGTGCGCTCCGGCAGCGCCGTCCAGCCCCTCGTGTGCGACACGGTGAGCGCGGACCAGGCGCTCGCGCTGGCCACGCACCTGGCCGCCGTCGTCGACGCCGGCGCGCCGGTCGACGACGCCTCCGAC
>NZ_VDFS01000033.1:27422-30744 GCF_006151955.1 Georgenia sp. 311
CGGACACGGCCGAGGGCCCGGCCGCCACCCTGGAGCGCTGGCGCGAGAACGGCTCGCTGGTCCCGCGCGACGGCAGCCCGCCGCAGCGGCGCCGGCACGACGCCAACCTGCGCGCCCTCATCGGCCAGGCGGCGACCGAGCCGTTCACCCTCGACCTGCGCACCCAGGGCCCGCACGCCCTCGTGGGCGGCACGACCGGTGCCGGCAAGTCGGAGTTCCTCCAGTCCTGGGTGCTCGGCATGGCGGCCGCGCACAGCCCCGACCGGGTGACCTTCCTCTTCGTCGACTACAAGGGCGGCTCGGCCTTCGCCGACTGCGTCGACCTGCCGCACACGGTCGGCCTCGTCACCGACCTGTCCCCGCACCTCGTGCGCCGGGCGCTCACCTCGCTGCGCGCCGAGCTCCACTTCCGCGAGCACCTGCTCAACCGCAAGGGCGCCAAGGACCTCATCGCCCTCGAGCGCACCGGCGACCCCGAGTGCCCGCCGAGCCTCATCATCATCGTCGACGAGTTCGCGGCCCTCGCCACCGAGGTGCCCGAGTTCGTCGACGGCGTCGTCGACGTCGCGCAGCGCGGGCGCTCCCTCGGGCTGCACCTCGTCCTGGCCACCCAGCGCCCCGCCGGCGTCATCAAGGACAACCTGCGGGCCAACACCAACCTCCGGGTCGCGCTGCGGATGAACGACGAGTCCGACTCCAAGGACGTCCTCGGCCTGCCGGTCGCCGCGGGCTTCGACCCGGCGCTGCCGGGCCGCGGCGCGGCCCGCACCGGGCCCGGGCGGGTGACGATGTTCCAGACCGGCTACGCCGGTGGGCGCTCGAGCACCTCCCGGCCCAAGCCGCAGGTGCAGGTCGAGACGCTCGCGATGGGCACAGGGACGCGCTGGCTGCGCCCCGAGCGTCCGGAGGCCGAGCCCACCGGACCGGTCGACGAGGGCCCCACCGACATCCGCCGCGTCGTCGACGCGATCCGCGACGCCGCGCTCACCGCCCGGGTGCCCGAGCCGCGCAAGCCCTGGCTGCCGACGCTCGCCGACGTCCAGGACCTGTCCGCGCTCCACCCGCGCACCGACTCGGCGCTGCCGCTCGGCGTCGTGGACGACCCGGCCCACCAGCGTCAGGTCACCTCCTACTACCGGCCCGACGTCGACGGCAACATCGCCTTCTACGGGGCGAGCGGCTCGGGCAAGTCGACCGCGCTGCGCACGCTCGCGACGGCGGCGGGGATCACCCCCAAGGGAGGGCCGGTCCACGTCTACGGGCTGGACTTCTCCTCCGGCGGCCTCGCCGCGCTCGAGGCGCTGCCGCACGTCGGGGCGATCATCGACGGCGACGACGCCGAGCGCGTCCAGCGGCTCATGCGCCAGCTGCGCGAGACCGTCGAGGAACGCTCGGCGCGCTACGCCGAGGCCCGGGCGAGCACGATCGAGGAGTACCGGGAGATCGCCGGGCGACCGGACGAGCCGCGCATCCTCCTGCTCATCGACGGGTACGCCGCCTTCCGCAGCGAGTGGGAGTCGGTGTCCTCGCGGATGGCCTACTACCAGCTCTTCCTCCAGCTCCTCGTCGACGGACGCGGCGCCGGCGTCCACGTCGCCGTCACCGCCGACCGGCACGGGGCGATCCCGTCCTCGGTGGCCGGCAGCCTCAACCGCAAGGTCGTCATGCGGCAGGTCGACGCCGGCGCCTACGCCATGCTCGGCGCCCCCAAGGACGTCCTGGACGAGTCCTCCCCGCCCGGGCGGGCGATCGCCGGCGGCCTGGAGATGCAGGTGGCCGTCCTCGGCGGCTCGACCAACCTCGCCGAGCAGGTCCGGGCGATCGAGAAGCTCGCCGGGACGCTGCGCCGCGCCGGCGTGCCCGAGGCGCCCGAGGTGCGCCGTCTGCCCGAGCTCGTCCCCGCGGACGCCATGCCCGCCCACCTGGGCGGGTTCCCGGTGGTCGGCGTCGCCGACGACACCCTCGAGCCGGTCGGCATCGAGGCGCTGGGAACCTTCCTCCTCGCGGGCCCGCCGCAGTCCGGTCGCAGCAACGCGCTGCACTGGCTGGTCACCTCGATCCGTCGCGCCCACCCCGAGGCCCGGTTCCTCTACTTCGGAGCCCGGCGCTCGGCGCTGCGCGGCCTGGACCTGTGGGAGCACGCCGCCACCGGGCCCGCAGAGGTCGCCGAGCTCGCCAAGGCGGTCGTCGGGGACCTCAAGGAGCCGCCGCCGGAGGGCCAGGTGGGCACCGTCGTCGTCATCGAGTCGCTCGCGGACTTCCTCACGACCCCGGCCGACGCGCCGCTCGTCGAGGTCATCAAGGCCGTCAAGCGCAACGAGCACCTCGTCATCGGCGAGGGGGACACGAGCACGTGGGGCGCCTCGTGGCCGCTCGTGTCCGAGATCCGCAACGGACGCCGTGGGCTGGCCCTGCAGCCCGACCAGCTCGAGGGGGACACGCTTTTCCGCACGTCCTTCCCGCGCGTCCAGCGCAAGGAGTTCCCGGTGGGCCGAGGCATGCTCGTGGACAAGGCGAAGGTACGCCGCGTCCAGCTGCCTCTCCTCGGCTGAGCCGGGGGTCCCCGGCGCGTGGAAAGTGCCGGGGGCCAGGGGAGATCTCCCCATGAGGAAGGCGCGACAACCCACCCGTCGTGCCGGTAGGAATGTCCTGTACGACCCCGCCGGTGGGCGGCGGGGTACCGACCTGAAGGAGACAGCTCCGTGGCTAACATCAACGTCACCTACGAGGAGATGCGCAGCGCCGCCACCTACCTGGTGGCAGGCAAGGACGAGGTCCAGATCAAGCTGGGCGAGCTCAAGACCTACATCGAGAACCTCGTGAACTCCGGCTTCGTGACCGACCAGGCCTCCGGGGCGTTCAACGAGACCTACTCGGACTTCACGACGAACGCCACCGAGGTCATCGAGAACCTCACCAACCTCAGCAACTACCTCACCGGTGCGGCTGACCAGATGCAGGCCACCGACGAGGCGCTCGCCGCCCAGGCGCGCGGCTGACCCACGACGTCTCCGCCGGGCACGGGCCACACGGTCCGTGCCCGGCGGTGTTCGTTCGTTCGCTTGACGACGAGAGGACTGCAACGGTGCGCGAGGCCCGGCTGGTACCCAGGGCGGCGGTGCCCTACCTGGTCGTGCCCGACCACAGCCACCACGCGGGGCTGGCCCACCTGAGGCGTGAGGCGCTCGACGTGCTCGCCGCCGGCTACCGGTCCTCGGGACGCACGCTCCTCGGGCTGCTCGCCTGGGTGCTCGGCACCGGGGGAGCGACGGTCCTGGCCGCCCTGCCCTGGTACGACGCCCCCGCCCTGCACACCGGCGTG
>NZ_VDFS01000034.1:0-4166 GCF_006151955.1 Georgenia sp. 311
CGGTGCGGGAGGGCGCCGGCCCTCCCGCACCGGCGGTGTGGTGCTAGAAGACGGTGACCGTCACCTGGGCGACGTAGTCGCCGGGGACCGTCGACGTCGGGGCGTGCAGGAGCAGCTCCCCGCCGACCGTCGTCGTGCCGCGGCCGCCACCGGGGGCGGCCGTCGCGAGGGTCGTGCCCTCGGTGAACCCGTCACCGGGGGCGACCGGCGCACCGGGCGTCACCTCCTGACCGGGCGCCTGGGACAGCACCCGGGGCGTGACCCCGAGGTATCGCCCGTCGAGCACCGCCGGTCCGGCCCGGAAGTCGCTCACCTCGGCGGTGAGCGACCATCCTGGGTCAGCCGGACGGGTGTCGGCCACCGTGATGGTCGGCATCTCACCGGACGCCGCGAGCAGGGTGAGCGAGGAGTCGAGCTCGGCCATCCCGAGGTCGACCTGCCCGGCCCCGACCGCGACGGCGAGTCCGCCCGTCTCGGGGATCCCGACCGTGACGTCGAAGCTCGCCGACGTCTCCCCGGTGACGGGCTGGGTGGCGCCCCGCACCTGGGACATCAGCCAGTCGTGGGTGACCGGGTTGTTGTAGGCCGGCACCCAGGAGAAGTGGCCGTTGAGCGGGATGCTCGGGCCGTCGGCGTCGGGCGGGGTGCCGGTCGTCCCCGTGGGGAAGATCGTCACGAGGTGGTGGGCCCCGCTGTCCCGCGCCGCGTTCCACTGCTCCGTCTGGAGCGCCGTCGCCTCGGCGAGCGGCAGGTTGCCCGGCCACTCGCGCTGGACGACGTCGACCCCGAGCCGCTCGAGCCCGACGACGGACTGACGCACGCCGGCGACGGGGACGGTGCGGTCGTCCTCGGAGTGGAACTGCCAGATCGGCAGGTCGACGACGTCTGCCAGCCCGGGGTGGTCACCCGGGCCGTAGGCGACCGTCACCGCCGCGGCGAAGGGGGACGGGTCGTCGAACAGCATGTTCCACGTGCCGATCGAGCCCATCGAGATGCCGGTGATGTACACCCGCTCGGGGTCGATCGGGAGCGTCTCCTTGGCGTGCTCCACCATGGCGAACAGCGCCGCGCGGCCCTCGTCGTTGCCCCACTGGAAGTCCGGGTGGCGCTGGGGCGCGAGGACGAACGCGGGGTGCTCGGCCTGTGCCTCGGGCTCGGCCCAGGAGGTGACGAGCCGGTTGGCGAGGAGCTGGGCGGCGTTGTCGGTGCCCGACTCCCCCGCCCCGTGGAGGGCGAGGACGAGCGGGTAGAGCGTGCCGTCGTCCTCGCCGTCGCGCACCGCCTCGGGCTGGAACAGGCGGTAGGCGAAGTCGGAGCCCTCTCCCTCCCACTGCTCGACGGAGAAGTCGTCGACGACGCCGCGCGTGACGTCGGTGTTGACGACCGTCGTCGTGCGGGCGGGGACTGTCTCGTCGTCGCCGACGAGGTCGGCCGTCTGGCGCACGGTGTACGCGCCGTCGAGCCGGTACTGGTTGTTGACGCCGGTGTAGTAGAGCACCGCCGCGTTGGAGTCGTACCGCGAGAGCTCGAGGATGACCCAGTCCCCCGCGGTGTTGGTGCGGTCGGCCGACCGCTCGGGCGCGTCGTTGAGATAGGCGTGGGTGATGGTGCGGGCCTGGTTGGACGTGTTGCCCGCGGTGGAGCCGACGAGGTTCGCGGTGACGGCGAACGCGTCGGGGTCGGGGAGCACGTCACCGAAGTCGAGCTCGGTGGAGTACTGGACGGCGAGCGCCGTCACCTTGGCGCCCTCGTCGAGGGTCTCGACGATGACGACGGAGTCGGCGATCTGCGCGCTGCTCGCGTCGGCGTACGCCGGTGCGGCTGCGAGCAGGCCCAGGCCGAGCGCGGCGACGGCTCCGACGGAAACTGCGACCCGAGTTCTCGGGACGGGTTCTCTCATGACTGCACATCCTCACTTCATCGTGGTGATGACGTCCTACGACTGGAAGCCGGTACACGCGCACATAGGACGCACTCACGTCCGGAAGAAATGCCGGCGAACGACGTCGTCCAGTACGGCTGTCGCCCCCCGACGCGCTGGACGCTAGCGAGGTGCGAGGGCCGTGACAACAGGCCGTCCATGGGCGGCGACACTTCTGTCGGCTAATGTCGCCCGCAATTGCCGAAGGCCCATTCCTTTTGCGAGAGGAAATGGCACGGAAAGCGATTCCGGTTATCGGACGGAAGTCGCTCTGTCATCCTGCGCGAGGTGCGAGGACGTTCCTCCGTCGGTCCAGTCGCGCCGGCCTCAGATCCAGCCGTGCCGCCGGGCCACCTGGACGGCCTCGTGGCGGTTCGCCGCGCCGAGCTTCATCGCCGCCGAGGAGAGGTAGTTGCGGACCGTGCCGGGACTGAGGTGGGCCCTTTGGGCGATCTCCTCGACCGGCGTGCCGTCGACCGCGAGCTCGAGGACGTCGGCCTCGCGCGGGGTGAGCGGGGAGTCCCCCGCGCTGATCGCCTCGGCCGCGAGCTCCGGGTCGACGTAGCGTCCGCCGGCGCGCACCTGGCGCACGACGTCGGCGAGCACCCGGCCCGAGACGGTCTTGGGCACGAAGGCCGACACGCCTGCCTCGAGCGCCCGCTTGAGGTAGCCGGGGCGCCCGTGGCTGGTGACGATGACCGAGCGGCAGCCCGGCACGTCGGCCGCGAGCTGCTGCGCGACGGCGATGCCGTCCAGGCCGGGCATCTGGAGGTCGAGCACGGCGACGTCCGGCTTGTGGTGGCGGCCCGCGGCCACGGCCTCCGGCCCGGAGGCGGCCTGGGCGACGACCTCGATGTCCTCCTCCAGGCCCAGCAGCCCGGCGAGCGCGTCGCGGATGAGGTTCTCGTCGTCGGCGAGCAGGATGCGGATCACGAGCCCTCCGTGAGGTCGGCGGTGTCGAGCGGGACGCGTGCCCGCAGGGTGAAGGTGTCTCCCGAGACACCCGTGGTGAGCGAGCCGCCGAGGCGCGCCAGCCGCTCGGAGAGACCGAGCAGGCCGGAGCCTGCGGACGGCGGGCCGCTCACGCCGTCGTTGGTCATCGTCAGCTGGGCGGCCGGGGCGACGCCCTCCTCGACGATCGCGAGGTCGATCGTGCACGTGCCGGCCGAGGAGTGGCGCACGACGTTCGTCGCGCCCTCGCGGACCACCCAGCCGAGCGCGGACTGCGCGCCGGGCGGCAGGACGGTGTCCTCGCCGATGACGCGGGTGCGCACGCCGGCCGAGCGGAGCATCGAGCGGGCACCGGCGAGCTCGGTGGGCAGGTCGGCCTGGCGGTAGCCGGCGACGACGGCGCGCACCTCGCGCAGCGACTCGTTGGCCAGCTCGCGCACCTCGAGCATCTGCTCGGCGGCGCGCTCGCCCTGACCGCGGCGGCTGAGCTCGGCGCCGAGCTCGCTCTTGAGCGCCATGGCCGACAGCGCGCGCCCGAGGACGTCGTGCAGGTCGCGCGAGAAGCGCAGCCGCTCCTCGGCCACGGCGAGACGGGCGTGGAGCTGGCGGGTGCGCTCCTGCTCCCAGACCACGCCCATCATCCACACCGAGATCCGGAAGCTCAGCGAGATCGTGACGAGGACGATGCCGAAGCTCACCATGGAGATCGCCACGCCGGTCCACGTCATGGCGGGGCGGTTGGCGAGGGCGGCGAGCACGCCCGCGAGGGCGGAGGCGGGCAGGAGGGCGACTGAGGTGAGGACCGGCGCGAGGGCCCAGAGCGCACAGGCCAGGACGAGCACGAGTGCCCCACCACGGCCGGCCCAGCCGAAGTCGTCCTCCGCCGGGACGAGCATGAGGCAGGCCGCCACCGCCGCAGCGGTGAGCACGAGGAACACCGTGAGCGGGCGCCGCGGCAGGGCGGCGTTGTCCCGGTAGGCGGTGACGCCGTCGCGCAGGACGACGACGCCGGCGGCCGTCTGCGCCGCGAACATGCCGACGAAGACGATGAGCCCGAGCGGCGAGCGCTCCTCGGGCTCGGTCGCGCCGAGGAGGACCAGCGCCATGAACGGGAGCAGCGCGAGCAGGACGTAGAGGGTCCAGCGGGTGTAGGTCTCCATCCGCTGGGGTGCCGTGCGGCGGCGCCACAGCTCCATCATCCGCACCATGCGGTCCCTCCCTCTCCGGCTCCCGCCGACAGTACCGACCCCGTGGGACATGACGGACCGCCGGCCCGGCTCGTGGCCGGGCCGGC
>NZ_VDFS01000034.1:4481-6406 GCF_006151955.1 Georgenia sp. 311
CTGGGTCGCGACGGCCCCGAGGACCGCCCACACGAGGAGCGCGGCGATCGGCTGGGTGACGTCGGCGAGGGCACCGGAGGACACCGTGCCGTCGAGGGCGACGGCGCCGAGCCCGTGCTGCATGAGCGCGACCACCGGGTACATCGGGGTCCACTGCGCGACCCGCTCGACGAGGTCGGGCAGGACGTGCAGCGGCACGGCCAGCCCGGACAGGGCCATGGCGGCGAGGAGGACGGGCAGCGTGGTGAGCTGGGCCGTCTCCACGGTGCGGGTGAGCCCGGAGGACGCCGTCGCGAGGAGCGTGAAGACGACGATCCCGCCGACGACCGCGAGTGCCACCAACGCCGGGTTCTGCACGCCCGGCAGCTCGAACCAGATGCCGGACGCGACGACGCCGAGGACGAGCTGGGCCAGGAGGATGACCACCGCGGGAGTCGCGGTGGCGACGACGATCTCGGTTCGGGAGACGTCCCCGGTGAGCAGCCGCTTGAGGACGAGCTCCTCGCGGCGGGCGACGATCGTCGTCGTGAGGTTGTAGTAGACGACGATGACGAGCGCGATGGCCGCGAGGCTCGTGACGAGCATCCCGGCGATGGCGCTGCCGGCGCCGTCGGGCACGAGGTCGAGCGCGGCGAGGAAGACGACCGTGAGCGGCGCGAGCGCCACGGCGTTGAACAGGGTGGTGCGGTTGCGCACGAGCAGGGTGAGCTCGGCGCGGACGAGGGACATGATGCGGGCGGTGCGCCCGGCGCGTGGCGCGGAGGCCGTGGCCGGGGCGAGGGCTGTGGCGGTCATGGTGTGGTCCTTTGCGGAAGTCTGCTGTCGCGAGTGGGTGGGGTGGCGGGTCAGGCGTTCGCGGGGGCGAGGGCCTCGGCCGCGGCGGCCTCCCCCTCGTTCGCGACGGCGAGGAACGCACGCTCGAGGGAGGCGTGGCTCGCCTCGAGGTTGGTCAGCGCCTCACCGGCGGTGTTCGCCCGCTCGAGGAGCGCGGCGAGGGTGACCTGCAGGTCGAGCGACTCGATCTCCACGAGCCCGGTGCGGCTGCGCCCGGCGGTGAGCAGGGCGGGCAGGCCGTGGAGCGTGCGCGGGTCGGCGAGGTCGCCGGCCGTGGTGCGGTAGCGGATCCGGGCGGGCTCATCGGCGACGATCTCGGCGACCGTGCCGGTGCGGACGATCTCCCCGCGGTGCATGATCGCCAGCCGGTCGGCGAGCTCCTCGGCCTCCTCGAGGTAGTGCGTCGTGAGGACGACGGTCGTGCCGGCCTCGAGCAGGTTGCGCACGAGCTCCCACGCGGCCCGGCGGGACTGCGGGTCCAGGCCGGTGGTCGGCTCGTCGAGGAAGAGGATCTCCGGGCGGCCCATGACGGCCAGCGCGAGGTCGAGCCGGCGGCGCTCACCGCCGGACAGCGACTTCACCTGGACGCCGGCCCGGTGGCCGAGGTCGACGAGGTCGAGCGCGGCGGCGACGGGCATCGGGGAGCCGAGCGTCCCGTGCCACATGCGCGCGGTCTCCTCGGTGGTGAGGTCGGCGGGGAACCCGGCCTCCTGGAGCATGATCCCGGTGCGGGGCCGCACCAGGTGCCGGTCACGGTAGGGATCCTCCCCCAGCACCCGGACGGTGCCGGCGCTCGCCGGGGCGATGCCCTCGACGACCTCGAGCAGGGAGGTCTTGCCCGCGCCGTTCGTGCCGAGGAGCGCGAAGAGCTCCCCGCGGCGCACTGTGAGGTCCACGCCCCGCACGGCGGTGAACGCGGAGGAGCCGGTGCCGTAGCGGCGCTGGACTCCCGAGACGGTGATGACGGAGCTGGTGTCGGTGGTGGTCATGGCTCCACCTTCCCCCGCGTTCCGGGCGCCCGGCAGTGCAGGGTGTCATCGGCTCCGGTGGACGACACACGGCCCGGCGATGACGTTTGTCATCGCCGGGCC
>NZ_VDFS01000034.1:6725-17246 GCF_006151955.1 Georgenia sp. 311
GTCCGCGCCGAGGGCGTGGAGCTTGCCCATGAAGTTCTCGTAGCCGCGGTAGATGATGTCGATCCCGCTCACCCGCGAGGTGCCCTCGGCGGTGAGCGCCGCGATGAGGTGGGAGAACCCGCCCCGCAGGTCCGGGACCTCGATGTCGGCGGCGGTCAGCGGCGTCGGGCCGGAGACGACGGCCGAGTGGTAGAAGTTCCGGTGCCCGAAGCGGCACGGCGAGCCGCCGAGGCACTCGCGGTAGACCTGGATCTGGGCGCCCATGCCACGCAGCGCGTCGGTGAACCCGAAGCGGTTCTCGTAGACCGTCTCGTGGACGATCGACAGCCCCTTGGCCTGGGTGAGCGCGACGACGAGCGGCTGCTGCCAGTCGGTCATGAACCCGGGGTGGACGTCGGTCTCCAGGACGATGGAGGACAGGTCGGCGCCGGAGTGCCAGAACCGGATGCCGTCGTCGCACACCTCGAAGTCGCCGCCGACCTTCCGGAAGGTGTTGAGGAAGGCCATCATCCCGTGCTGCTCCGCGCCGCGGACGAAGATGTCGCCGCGGGTGGCGAGCGCCGCGCAGGCCCACGAGCCGGCCTCGATGCGGTCCGCCAGCGCGGTGTAGCGGGCGCCGTGGAGGCGGTCGACGCCCTCGATGCGGATGACGCGGTCGGTGTCGACGGAGATGATCGCGCCCATGCGCTGGAGGAAGGCGATGAGCGCCATGATCTCCGGCTCGGTGGCGGCGTTGCTCAGCTCGGTCTTGCCCTTGGCTCGTACGGCGGTGAGCAGGAGCTGCTCGGTGGCGCCCACGCTCGGGTAGGGCAGGGCGACCTTGGCGCCGGTGAGCCCGCGCGGGGCGGTGATGTGGATGCCCTGGGGCCGCTTGTCGACGACGGCGCCGAACTCGCGCAGGATCGCGAGGTGGTAGTCGATGGGCCGGTCCCCGATCCGGCAGCCGCCGAGGTCGGGGATGAAGGCCTCGCCGAGACGGTGCAGCAGCGGTCCGCAGAAGAGGATCGGGATGCGGCTGGAGCCGGCGTGGGCGTCGATGTCGGCGACGTGCGCCGTCTCGACGTCGCTCGGGTCCAGCCGGATGACCCCGGCGTCGTAGTCGTAGTCGACCTGGACGCCGTGCAGGCGGAGCAGGCCGGAGACGACCTCGACGTCCTTGATCTGGGGGACGTTCGCCAGCTCGGACGCGGACTCGCCCAGCAACGCCGCGACCATGGCCTTGGAGACGAAGTTCTTCGCCCCCCGGACCGTGATGTCGCCCTTCAGCGGCGTCCCGCCGGTCACCTGCAGTACTGCGCTCATACCCACCTCATCGACCTACGTCGGACCCACGCGGCCCGACAACCCAGCATAGGCCGCCGATGTGAGGACGCCAGGAGTATGCGTGAAGGGTCGGTGAAGACGGCACGCAACCGCGTCCCCGCCCTGGTTGACACCCCCGCAAGACCGCTGCCACGATGCTGCCGAATCGATTCGGCAGCGGTGGAGGGTGCCGACGGTCACACCCGTCGAGGGCCGCGCGGGACCCCCACGGCCGGTCCGTACGGAGAAGGAGCAGCACTCCCGATGTCACTCGCCCTCCCCGACCGTTGGGTCTGGGACTTCTGGTTGGCCCGCGACGGCGCCGACGTCCACGTCTTCTACCTCCAGGCCCCCAAGTCGCTCGGCGACCCCGACCTGCGCCACCGCAACGCGACCGTCGGCCACGCGGTGAGCCGGGACCTGCGCGGCTGGACGGTGCTGCCGGACGCGCTCGGCCCCGGCGAGGGCGCGGACTTCGACTCCCTCGCGACGTGGACCGGCAGCGTCATGCGCCACGACGGCGTGTGGCACATGTTCTACACCGGCATCTCCACGGCGGAGGACGGCGCGGTCCAACGCATCGGCCTGGCGACCTCCACCGACCTCCTCACCTGGACCAAGCAGGGTGTGGTCCTCGAGGCGGACCCGCGGTGGTACGAGCGCCTCCACGACGGCTTCCGCGAGGAGGCGTGGCGCGACCCGTGGGTGTGGCACGAGCCGACGACCGGGCGTTTCCACATGCTCCTCACCGCCCGCGCGAACCACGGCCCCCTCGACGGGCGCGGCGTCGTCGGCCACGCGGTCTCCGACGACCTGCGCACCTGGGAGGCGCTGCCCCCGGTCTTCGAGCCCGGCGAGTTCCTCCACCTCGAGGTCCCCCAGCTGCTCCACCTCGGCGGGGCGTGGCGCGTCGCGTTCTGCCTCACCGCGGGCGACCACAGCGCCGCCCGACGCGGCCGGCCCGGCTTCGCCGCCGAGGGCGGCACCCACATCCTCACCGGCCCGGGACCGCTCGGCCCCTTCCACCTCGACGACGGTCCCTTCCTCCTCGGCGACCCCGACGCGAGCCTGTACGCGGGACGGTTCGTCGAGCACGACGGCGCCTGGTTCCTCCTCGCGTGGGAGAACGTCGACGCCGACGGCGCGTTCGGCGGGCGCATCAGCAACCCGATGCCGGTGGTCGTCCGTGACGACGGGAGCATCGAGGTCCTCCGGCCCGCCTAGGTCGGGGCGAGAAAGGAGGTCGGTGGTGACGAGGAGGCCACGCATCCGCGACGTCGCCGAGCTCGCCGGGGTGGCGCCGTCGACGGTGTCCGTCGTGCTCAACGACACGGCCGGGGCACGGGTGGCGGGCAGCACCCGCGACCGGGTGCGCGCCGCCGCGGCCGAGCTGGGCTACGTGCCCAACTCCTTCGCCCGCGGGCTGCGCACCCGGCGCTCGGGGACCCTTGCGTTCATCGGCGACGTCATCGCCACCACCCCCTACGCCGGCGAGCTCATCCAGGGCGCGCAGGAGGCGGCGTGGGAGGCGGGCTACCTCCTCATGCTCGTCAACACCGGCGGGGACGCCCAGCTGGAGGAGCGTGCCGTGCGGGCGCTGCGCCGCCAGCAGGTCGAGGGCGCGCTCTACGCGACGATGTACCACCGCGCCGTCACACTGCCCGAGGTGCTCGACGGGCTGCCCACCGTGCTGCTCGACGCGCGCCCGGTGAGCGGGACGGCGACGTTCGTCGTTCCCGACGAGCAGACCGGCGCCGAGGACGCGGTCGACGAGCTCGTGCGCCTGGGGCACCGGCGGATCGCCTTCGTCCGCGACCTGCACGACGGCCCCGCCGTCGACCGCCGGCAGCGCGGCTACGAGTCGCGCCTCGCGGCCCACGGACTGGAGCTCGACGAGCGGCTCGTCGTGCGCGAGCGGTCGGACTCCGCGGGTGGTGAGCGGGCGGCCGCCGTCCTGCTCGACGCCCCCGACCCGCCGACGGCGGTCTTCACGTTCAACGACCAGATGGCGATCGGTGTCTACCGGGCGGCCGCCGCCCGGGGCGTGCGGATCCCCCAGGACCTGTCGGTCATCGGCTTCGACGACCTCTACGTCGTCTCCAGCGAGCTCACCCCGGGGCTCACGACGATGGCGCTGCCGCACCGGGAGATGGGCCGCCTCGCGGCCCGGGCCCTCATCGCCGAGCTCGCCGGCGGGGAGCCGACCGGGGAGCAGCTCGTCCCCTGTCCCCTCGTCCGCCGCGGCTCGGTCGCCCGTCCGGCGTAGCTCGGTCATCGACGACCGACCGAAACCGTCCGCGGGCCGGGCCCGCCTCGGTATCGTCGCCGCGATGATCGACGACGAGCAGGTCCACCCGTCCGCCGCCGCTCCCCGCCGCTCCGCGAGGCCCGCCGTTGTGGCCGCGGGCCTGCGCGTCGCGACCGGGGTCGCCGGCGCCGTCCTCGGGCTGCTGCCGTGGCTGGCCACGGGCATGCGGCTGCCGCTGCAGAACCTCTGGGCGACGTCCGCCCTCCCCGAGGACATGCCGCTGACACTGCTCCCGTTCAGCCAGTACGCGGTCGTCGAGGTCGCCGCCCTCCTCGTCGTGGGAGGCGCAGCGGCCGGGGCACTCGCCCGGTGGCGCGTCCCTTCGGGGCTCGGCAGCGTGGCCGCGGGGCTGCTCGCCGTCCAGCTCGGCGCCGTGGCCCAGACGTCGGTCACCGTGCACGCGGGCCTGGCTCCCCGCACCGAGTCCACCGTGTACCTCGTCGGCCTCCTCGCCCTGTCGGTCCTCGCGGTGGCCGTCGGCGTCGGCGCCATGGTCCTCATCGCCCGGGCACCCCGCGCGGGCGTGCTCATCGGCGTCACGGTCGCCGCCCTGCTGCTCGCGCACTGGCTCGACACGTTCCTCGCCAGCCCGCTCCACGACGCCCCGGCGTGGGCCACGGACGTGTGGCTGCGGGTCCGCCACCTCGTGGGCGCGGTCCTCATCGGTGCCACGGCCGCGTGGACCGGGTTGCGCACCGCCGGACGCGTGGTCGCGGCTCTCGGGGCGCTGCTCGCGCTGTGGCTGGTCCCCGCGCTGCTCATCGGTGTGACCAACGCGGTGGGCAGCCGGATCCTCGCGAGGAGTCCCGCCGACATGCTCGAGTACGGCGTCGGGGTCTTCCGCCTGGCCGCGACGACCCCGTCGCTCGTGGTGCCCCCGCTGCTCGTCGCGGTCGGCGTCACGGCGGCCGGCCTGCTCGTGCTGGCCCTCCGCCGCCGTTCCGTCGGACGCCCGGCGTAGCCACTCGCACAGGCACGAGCGCCGGGTCGTCACCGCGTGACGACCCGGCTCCCGGCGCTGTGGGGTCTCGTTACCGGAGGGGTGCCTGCTCGTGGGCGGGGACGCCCTCCTCGACGGAGCGGGCGGCCTTGATCTCCACCGGCGGCAGGTGCTTGGCCGGGAGGGTCCTCGGCCGCCAGGCGGCGCGCTCCTGCTCGAAGGCGGTGATGTCCTCCTCGTGCTGGAGGGTGAGGCCGATGTCGTCCAGGCCCTCCATGAGGCGCCAGCGGGTGTAGTCGTCGATCTCGAACTGGGCGACGACCGACCCGCAGGTCACGGTGCGCGAGACGAGGTCGACGGTCACCTCGGTGCCCGGCTCGGTCTCCAGGACCTTCCAGATCTGCTCGACGTCCTCCTGGGCGAGCACGCCGGCCACGAGGCCCTGCTTGCCCGAGTTGCCACGGAAGATGTCGGCGAACCGGGAGGCGAGGACGGCCTTGAAGCCGTAGTCCTTCAGCGCCCACACGGCGTGCTCACGGGAGGAGCCGGTGCCGAAGTCCGGGCCGGCGACGAGCACCGAGCCGCTGCGGTAGGCGTCCTGGTTGAGGACGAACTCGGGGTCGTTGCGCCACGCGGCGAACAGGGCGTCCTCGAACCCGGTGCGGGTCACGCGCTTGAGGTAGACCGCCGGGATGATCTGGTCGGTGTCGACGTTGCTGCGGCGCAGGGGGACGCCAACGCCGGTGTGCTGGGTGAACTTCTCCATGGTGATGTACTCCGGCGTTTCTCAGGCGTTGACGAGCTCGCGGGCGGGCTCGAGGTCGGCGGGCGAGGACAGGGTCCCCCGGATGGCGGTCGCGGCGGCGACGAGCGGGGAGACGAGGTGCGTGCGCCCGCCCTTGCCCTGCCGGCCCTCGAAGTTGCGGTTGGACGTCGAAGCGGCCCGCTCCCCCGGCTTGAGCTGGTCGGGGTTCATGCCCAGGCACATGGAGCACCCGGCGTTGCGCCACTCGGCACCGAAGTCGAGGAAGACCTTGTCCAGCCCCTCGGCCTCGGCCTGGAGGCGGACGCGGGCCGAGCCCGGGACGACGAGGACGCGGACGTCGTCGTGCTTCCTGCGGCCCTTGATGACGTCGACGACGGCGCGCAGGTCCTCGATCCGCCCGTTCGTGCACGAGCCGATGAAGACGGTGTCGACGGGGATGTCGCGCAGCGGGGTGCCGGGCTGCAGGCCCATGTACTCCAGGGCGCGCTCGGCGGCGACGCGGTCCGCCTCGTCGGCGATGGCGGCCGGGTCGGGGACGCTGGCGGACAGCGGCAGGCCCTGGCCGGGGTTGGTGCCCCACGTGACGAAGGGCTCGAGGTCGGCCGCGTCGAGGGTGACCTCGGTGTCGAAGACGGCGTCGTCGTCGCTGCGCAGGGTCCGCCAGTACTCGACGGCGGCGTCCCAGTCGGCACCCTCGGGCGCGTGGGGACGGCCCTTGAGGTAGGCGAAGGTCGTCTCGTCGGGGGCGATCATGCCGGCGCGGGCGCCTGCCTCGATGGACATGTTGCAGATGGTCATCCGCGCCTCCATCGACAGGGAGCGGATGGCCTCGCCGCGGTACTCCAGGACGTAGCCCTGGCCGCCGCCGGTGCCGATCTTGGCGATGATCGCGAGGATGATGTCCTTGGCGGTCGTGCCCTCGGGCAGCGTGCCGTCGACGTTGATCGCCATCGTCTTGAACGGCTGGAGCGGCAGGGTCTGGGTCGCGAGGACGTGCTCGACCTCGCTCGTGCCGATGCCGAAGGCGAGCGCGCCGAACGCGCCGTGGGTGCTCGTGTGGGAGTCACCGCACACGACGGTGAGGCCGGGCATCGTCAGCCCGAGCTGCGGCCCGACGACGTGGACGATGCCCTGGTCGGCGTCGCCCAGGGAATGGATCCGGACGCCGAACTCCGCCGCGTTGCGGCGCAGGGTCTCGATCTGCGTGCGGCTCGTGCGGTCCGCGATGGGCAGGTCGATGTCGAGCGTCGGGGTGTTGTGGTCCTCGGTCGCTATCGTGAGGTCCGGTCGGCGCACCTGACGCCCCGCCAGCCGCAGGCCCTCGAACGCCTGGGGGCTGGTCACCTCGTGGACGAGGTGAAGGTCGATGTAGAGGAGGTCGGGAGCCCCGTCACTGCCTTCGCGCACGACGTGCGCGTCCCACACCTTCTCCGCCAGGGTGCCGCTCATGTTCCACCTCTCGGTGCGGCGGTAGCCGCGTCCGTCTCGTCGTGATCTACGGCCTTGTCGGCCGGTTGGGCTTGCATCTCATCCACTGAGATGCCAATATCGCCACATGGACAACTCTAGCGGAGTCGGCGTCCTTGACAAGGCCGCCACGGTTCTGGGAGCCCTCGAGGCAGGCCCCGCCACACTCGCGCAGCTCGTCGCTGCCACCCATCTGGCCCGTCCCACCGCCCATCGGCTGGCCGTCGCCCTCGAGTTCCACCGCTTCGTCGCGAGGGACATGCAGGGCCGGTTCATCCTCGGGCCGCGACTGAACGAGCTCGCCTCGGCCGCCGGCGAGGACCGTCTCCTCGCGGCCGCAGGCCCCGTGCTCACCGCGGTCCGCGACCACACCGGGGAGTCGGTACAGCTCTACCGGCGCCAGGGCGACCAGCGCATCTGCGTCGCCGCCGCCGAGCGGCAGATGGGTCTGCGCGACTCGATCCCGGTGGGCGCAACGCTCACCATGCTCGCCGGCTCCGCGGCGCAGGTGCTCCTCGCCTGGGAGGAGCCCGACCGCCTCCACCGCGGCCTGCAGGGTGCGACCTTCACCGCGACCGTCCTCTCCGGCGTCCGCCGGCGCGGCTGGGCGCAGTCGGTCGGCGAGCGCGAGCCGGGCGTCGCCTCGGTCTCGGCGCCGGTGCGCGGCCCGTCCGGGCGCGTGCTCGCCGCCGTCTCGGTCTCCGGACCGATCGAGCGGATGGGCCGCCAGCCGGGCCGGCTGCACGCCGGGGCCGTCGTCTCCGCGGCGAACCGCCTCACCGAGGTGCTGCGTCGCACCGAGGACACCCACGAGGGCTGACCCCGATCTGCGCGAGCGCGGGTGAAACTGCCGAGCGCGGGTGGCGCCCCACCCGCGCTCGGCAGCATCACCCGCGCTCGCTGCTGCCATCAGACGCGAGGAGGTCGGCGACGACGCCGGCCTTCGCCTGCGTGTACTCGTCCCACCCGTGCGCGGAGCTGGCGGCGCGCTCCTTGACGGCGAGGTAGGCGCGGCGGGCCCCCGCGTCCTCGCGCAGCAGGTCGCGGAAGGCGACCCGCCTGTCCCAGGCGCGCCCGCCGTGCTCGACGACGTGGACCACCACCTCCCGCCGGGCGCGGCTCGGGGAGCTGAGCCAGCAGTGGTGGTCGCGCTGCCCCTCGAGGTCGAACCCCGCCGCGACCAGCCGCCGGGCCGTGGGCACGACGTCGGGCGCGGCGACACCGACGAGGACGTCGACGACGTCCTTCGCCGGGAGACCTGGCACGGCGGTGGAACCCATGTGCTCCACGTGCGCCTCCGGTACCAGCGCCTCGAGACGTGCGGCCACTGCGGCGAACCGCCGGCCCCACTCCTCGAACCGGCTCGGCACCAGCGTGACGCTCTCCCCGGGCTGCATCGCCCGATCCTCCCACCGCCGCCGCGCCTCGAGTGCGGGTGATCGTGCGCGGGCGACGCCGTACCCGCGGTCGCCACGATGACCCGCGCTCGCGTCTGCGAGGACCGGAAACCGCCCACGGTGGCGGCCGCGGTCTGGAGCGCTGCCGTTGTGCGCCCGGTGTCGAGCAGTGCCGTAGCAGCGATCGTCGCTCTCGCCCTCGTCGGGTGCGCGCCGGACGACCCGCCGCCGACGACGGTCGCGAGCGCCGTCGTGCCCACCGAGCCGGCGCGGTACGCGCTGTGCGCCGAGCTCCCGGCACAGCCGCAGCCCATGCCCGTCGAACGCTTCGACAGCTGGTGGAGCGCCGACCCGACGAGCGGGCAGGCAGCCCTCGACCCGTCGGAGTGGCCTGACCCGCGGATGCGGGAGCACCCCCCGGTCGCCGTCGTCGACACCCAGTCGGGTGGCTGGACGACGTGGGACCGGACCACCTGCGGGCAGAGCGACGAGTTCAGCCCAGTGATCGAGGAGGGCTGGCCGGACCTGAGCTACGTCGTCGTCGACCTGGACACCGGCGAGGTGCTCGAGTCGGCCCCGACCGCGGACGTCGACGGCGGCGCGGGTCTCCGCACGACCTCGACGGCGAGCGCCGACATCGAGGCCAACGGCTGGGACGTCCTCGGAGCCGACGAGGCGGCACCCTACGCCGCGCTGGTGCGCGAGGACGACCCCTGGCCCGGCCTGAGGTTCGTCCACGCCGCCAAGGTCACGCCCACCGCGGTGGGCGGCGTCTACGAGTCGGCGGACGGCGCGGGGTTCACCTTCCGCCTGCAGCGGGAGGAACGCATGGGCGACGGCGGCCTGGCAGGCCGCGAGCCGCGCCCGTTGCAGATCGACGGCGCCGAGGGCTGGACGTACGCCGGGGCGTCGTGGGCCTTCGTCGCCGACGCCGTCACGCCGGGCTGCAGCGCCTCGGTCCACGCCGTGCCGGTGAGCACCGACGTCCCGCCGTGGCCCGAGGGCTACGACGACTACCTCGCCGGGACAGTCCTGCCGCGGCTCCTCCAGGCCTGCTAGACCTCGGACGCGATCTCCTCGCGGGACCGTTGCCCACCACCTCGCCGCAGCCGGCACTCCGGGCACTCCGGGCAGCCCACCTGCGACACTGGCCACATGCACAAGAACCTCCTCGGCCCCGAGCCGACCTACCTGCCCGAGGACCACCCCGACCTCGCCGCCCGCGCCGCCGTCGAGAAGGGTGAGGACGTCCGCACGGTCGCCGCCCGCCTGCCCGCCGCGAGCTGGGCCTGGGCCGAGCTGGCCCGTGAGTCGCTCGCCGAGCAGGACCCGGTGGCCGCCTACGCCTACGCCCGCACCGGCTACCACCGCGGCCTGGACGCGCTGCGCCGCGCCGGGTGGCGGGGCCAGGGGCCGATCCCCGCCGACCACGTCCCGAACCAGGGCTTCCTCGCCGCGCTCGAGGCGCTGGGCGACGCCGCCGAGGCCATCGGGGAGGACGAGGAGGCCGAGCGCTGCCGCACGTTCCTCACCGAGGCCACGGCCTGACCTCGGCCTGAGCCTCCGGGCGCCTGCGTTCCCCGGACGCGGGCGCCCACCTTTTGGACAATCCTTTTCAAAACCCGTCGACTGCGCCATTCTCACCACACGTGCGCTCGGAACGGCCCGTGCGCACGTGCTCGAGCGGCCCTCCACCGCTCGCCTCCGCAGGTAGAGAAAGGCCTCCGCATGCGTCCCCTCCTTCGCGCTGCCCTGACGACGGCCACGGCCCTCGCGCTCGCCGCGCCGCTCGGCGTCCTGCCCGCGACGGGGTCCCCCGCCCTGGCCCCAGCAGTGGCGCGGCCGGCTCCGGCACCCCGCCCGGCGGCGGCGGGTGCGACGTTCCACCTCGCCGACGACGCGCTGTCCCGGACGACCAACGTCTTCACCTACGGCCGTCCCGGTGACGAGGTGCTCGTCGGCGACTGGGACGGCAACGGCACCGACACCCTCGCCGTGCGCCGCGGGAACGCCGTCCAC
This sequence comes from Georgenia sp. 311, assembly GCF_006151955.1. Lineage (NCBI taxonomy): Bacteria > Bacillati > Actinomycetota > Actinomycetes > Allobogoriellales > Allobogoriellaceae > Georgenia > Georgenia sp. 311. The sequence continues at coordinate 16,925 of NZ_VDFS01000034.1, forward strand.
GTCTCGAACTCCCTGCGCGGCGGCACCGCGGACGTCGTCGTCACCTACGGCCGGCCTGGTGACGAGATTCTCGTCGGCGACTGGGACGGCGACGGCAAGGACACCCTCGCGGTCCGCCGCGGGGCGACGTACCACATCCGCAACTCCCTCTCCTCGGGCCCGGCCGGCGTCGTCGTCACCTTCGGACGGCCCACGGACACCGTGCTCGTCGGCGACTGGGACGGCAACGGCACCGACACCCTCGCCGTGCGCCGCGGCGCCCACTACTTCCTCAGCGAGACCTTGCGCAGCGGCCCGGCAGACCTCGAGGTCTGCTACGGCC
>NZ_VDFS01000035.1:0-9324 GCF_006151955.1 Georgenia sp. 311
CCGCAACCCTTGGGTTGCGGCCCACACGTGTTTCTGGACCCAAGTGCCGGCTCTCAGCCGGCGACGGCTGCCGCGTCCATGTGCAGGAGCATGACGCGAGGTCTTTTCCTCGTCCGTCGTCGCCGGCGGTCGGATGCTGCTCGTCGCATGGCGAGTGCCTTCTCGAGCGCGCCGTCAGCCGGCGCCCCACACCCGTTCACCGGGTGGCCCGGGCCTCCCCGCAGGTGCCGTAGCTCGTACTTCACGACCCTTGCGTCCGTGAGCCTGGTGACGTCTGACTCGAGCGCGGGGGAGAACGCGTCACCGGCGTCCCGGCGCGTCCGCTGCTGGCCTGGGCAGCCACCGTGCTGACCGGCATACCCGAGCGGGTCCTCGTCGGGCTTCCACCCGTGCTCGCCGGCCGCGCGGTCAGCGGGCGGTGGGACGACGACCTCGGGCTCGTCCAGGACCATGTCGATGGGGGACCGCTACTGTCCCACCATCGCCCACACGACCGGCGTGCCGACGGGAGTGGGACCCACGGTGGCGGCCGCGCGTGCCGAGCCCGCCGTGGGTCGCGGAACCCGTCGTGGGCTTGGCGATCGTCGTCGTGTGGTCGTGGGGCGTTGCCGTCGGGTCGGATGGTCCCCGAGACGCCCTCCGGGGCGCCGCGGCGGGTGTCGGTCGCGTGCGTGCCTCCTCGATCGCAGCCTCAGCCGCGTGGTCGGCGCTCGAGGGCAGGGCGGGACATCCCCCCGTGTGCGGGCGTCGAGGCACTCCCGGGCCTCGGCCTCCGCTCCCCGCGATCCGCGCCGGAGCACCGCCGGCAGCAGGTCGTCGGGCCGGGGCCACGGGAGCGTGCTCTGTGGTGATGGTCTCGGCCGCGTGCCCGGGTGAACGCCTCCGCGACGGCGGTACCCCGCGTCCGCCGCGGGGTTCCGCCCCGTCGGGCGGTCCCGGTCGCGGCGAGCATCACTTGTCGTCGTTACCCGCCGGCAGCGTGTCACCGCGTAATATTTGCCCAGGCCGTATCACCCACCAGAAGGATCAACGGACGATGAACTTCCAGCCACGCACCCGCCGGGGCCTCCTGGCAGCGACCGCCTCGGCCGCGCTCCTGCTCGTCACGGCGTGCGGTGGCGACGGTGGGGAGGACAGCGGCAGCGGCGACGGCCTCGGTCTGGTGAGCGACGGGACCCTCACGGCGTGCTCGAACGTCCCGTTCCCGCCGTTCGAGGTCGAGGACCCTGACGCGCCGAGCGGCTACAGCGGCTTCGACATCGACCTCCTCCAGGCGATCGCCGACGAGATGGAGCTCGACCTCGAGGTCCTCAACGTGAGCTTCGAGGCCCTCCAGTCCGGCAGCACCTTCGCCGCCGGGCAGTGCGACATCGGCGCCTCCGCCATCACGATCACCCCGGAGCGCGAGGAGAACCTCACCTTCACCGCGCCCTACTACGACTCGCTGCAGTCCCTCCTCGTGGCCCCCGACTCCGGCATCGAGTCGATCGCGGACCTCGACGGCAAGAAGGTCGGCGTCCAGGCCGGCACCACGGGCCTGTCCTACGCCGAGGAGAACGCCACGGGCGCGACCGTCGTCGAGTACCCGGGCAACGCCGAGCTGTGGTCGGCCATCCAGGCGGGCCAGATCGACGCGATCCTCCAGGACCTGCCGGTGAACATCGAGAACGCCGCCGCGGACCCGGCCTACGTCATCGTCGAGGAGTACACGACGGACGAGCAGTACGGCTACGCCATGGCGAAGGACGCGTCCCCCGAGCTCGTCGAGGGGATCGACACCGCGCTCGAGAACCTCCGCGGGGACGGCACCTACCAGGAGATCTACGACTCCTACTTCGCCGTCGAGTCGCAGTAGTCCGATGCGGATCACCACACGCCGGCGGCTGACCAGGACAGCGCTCTACGTCCTGTTCTTCGCCGCGCTCGTGGCCGTCGCGCTGGCGGCGGACTGGGAGCGCATCGCCAACCAGTTCTTCCGGATCGACATCGCCCGGGAGCAGTTCCCCCAGATCATCACCATCGCGCTGAAGAACACGGTGCTGTTCACCCTGATCTCCTTCGCCGGGGGACTGGTGCTCGGGGTCGTGTTCGCGCTGATGAAGCTCTCGAGCGTGGGCCCCTACCGGTGGTTCGCGACGGCGTGGATCGAGCTGTTCCGCGGCATGCCGGCACTGCTCACGATCTTCGCGATGGTCTACGTCGTGCCGATCGCCTTCGGGTTCCGCATCCCCGGCGGGCAGGTCGGCGCCGGGCTCATCGGGCTCATCTTCGTCGCGTCCGCCTACATGGCCGAGGTCATCCGCTCGGGGATCCAGGCGGTCCCCAAGGGACAGAGCGAGGCGGCCCGCTCCCTGGGCATGTCGCCGGGCAAGACGATGGGCTGGATCGTCCTGCCGCAGGGCTTCCGGATCATCATCCCGCCGCTGACCAACGAGTTCGTGCTCCTGCTCAAGGACACCTCGCTGCTGTTCATCGCCGGTTCGACGGTGCTCACCAAGGAGCTGACGACCTACGCGCGTGACGGCCTGACGAGCACCGGCAACGGCACGACGCTGGTCATGGCCGCGATGCTCTACCTGCTGATCACGATCCCGCTCACGCGGCTCGTGGCGGTGCTCGAACGACGGATGGCGAGGGGACGATGACGACGGCCACCGACGTGCCGGCGATCGAGATCACGGGGCTGCGCAAGAGCTTCGGGGACCACGAGGTCCTCAAGGGGATCGACCTGTCCGTCCACCCGGGCGAGGTGGTCTGCGTCATCGGCCCCTCCGGCTCGGGCAAGTCCACGCTGCTGCGCACCGTCAACCGGCTCGAGGAGCCGACGAGCGGCTCACTGCGGATCGAGGGCGTCGACATCCTCGACCCGGACTGCGACATCGACGCGGTGCGCACCCGGATCGGGATGGTCTTCCAGCAGTTCAACCTCTTCCCGCACCTGGACGTCATGGGCAACCTCACCATCGCCCAGCGTCGGGTCCTCAAGCGGGGCAAGGCCGAGGCCGCGGAGACCGCCCGCGCGATGCTCGAGCGCGTCGGGCTCGGGGACCGCGGTGACGCCTTCCCCGGGCAGCTGTCCGGCGGCCAGCAGCAGCGCGTCGCGATCGCCCGCGCGCTGTCGATGAACCCCGACATGATGCTCTTCGACGAGCCCACGTCCGCGCTCGACCCCGAGCTGGTCGGCGAGGTGCTCGACGTCATGAAGCTCCTCGCCTCCGAAGGCATGACGATGATGGTCGTCACCCACGAGATGGGCTTCGCCCGCGAGGTCGGCGACCGGCTCGTCTTCATGGACGACGGCCTCATCGTCGAGGAGGGCATCCCCTCCGAGGTCCTCGCCTCGCCCCAGCACGCCCGCACCCAGGCGTTCCTGTCGAAGGTGCTCTAGCCGCCCCCACCCCCGCGGCCTGCCGCCTCCGTAACCCGCCGTGCCCGGTCGATCGAGAGGAACACGATGCAGGTTCGACGACGAGTCTGGGGTGGGGCGGCACTGAGCGCCGTCCTGCTGGGGGCGGTGACGGTACCCGCCTCGGGCACGGGACCCGCCACCGCCGCACTCACCACGCCCCTGGCGGTGAGCGCGGTCGCCGACGGCATGCCCTACCCGCGGCACGAGCCACTGTCGGAGCCGCCGGCCGACCCGGACGACCAGTCCTACTGGAGGGGCGCCATCCCCTTCCACGAGATCGCCCCGCTCCTCAACGACCTCGCCGAGGTCAGCGAGTACGTCTCGACCGAGGTCGTCGGCCAGTCCACCGAGGGGCGCGACCTCTACCTCGTGACGGTCACGGCCCCGGAGACGGCCGCCGAGAGCATCCAGCAGGACGAGTGGCGCGACCGGATCAAGCACGACGCCGCCGCCGCGCAGGAGGACGCCGCGCTCCTGGCCGGCTACAAGCCGCCGATCTGGTTCAACAGCAACATCCACGGCAACGAGTGGGACGGCACGGACGCCTCCCTGTCCTACCTCACCGAGCTCGTCGAGGCGCTCGAGTCCGGTGACGAGGCCGCCACCGCGCTCGCCGAGGGCTACCGGCTCTACTTCACCGTGAGCAACAACCCCGACGGGCGGGTCGCCGGCACCCGAGCCACCGCGCTCAACCTCGACGCCAACCGTGACTTCATCACGAACACGACGCCCGAGACCCGCGCGATCCGCGACCTCACCGGCGACCTGCAGCCGATCTTCTTCGTCGACCTGCACGGGTACACCGGCAGCCTCCAGGTCGAGCCCACGGGTCCGCCGCAGGGGGAGAACTACGAGCACGACCTCCTCATGCCCTACTCCTACGCCGCGGCGCTGCGCATCGAGCAGGACGTCGTCGCCGCCGCGATCGAGGGCAACCCGCTGACGGACGCCGGCGGCATCCTCATCCCCTACCGCGACATCCCGGACGGCTGGGACGGCTGGCCGCCGATCTTCACCCCGCAGTACGTCCAGTTCCAGGGCTCCATCGCCTACACCGTCGAGCTGGGCCCGGGCCGCAGCCGGTCGACCGACCCGGCGACGCAGCTCGAGGAGAACGCGCGCAACCTCGAGATCAACCGGCAGGTCGGCCACCAGGTCATCGAGTCGACGATCGCCTACGTCGCGGAGAACCGCGACGCGATCCTCGGCAACCAGATGGAGATCTTCCGCCGCGGTGACGCCGGTGAGCCGCTCCGCGAGATCCCGGCCGACCCCGACCCGGCGGACTACGCCGGGCCGGACGAGTGGGCCGCGGAGTGGGACGCGGCCGACGTCACCGGGACGGACTTCCCGCGCGCCTACGTCATCCCCGCGGGCTCCACCGACGCGGCGACGCTCGTCGACCACCTCCTCGCGCACGGCGTCGAGGTGGGCACCGCGGACTCCGCCTTCACGGCGGGCGGGCAGGACCACCCGGCCGGCACGTTCGTCGTCGACATGCACCAGCCGCTGCGCGGCCTGGCCAACGTCCTGCTCTCCGACGGCTCGGACATCTCCGACCGGGTGCCGAGCATGTACGACATCTCGGCGTGGAGCCTCGGACGCCTGTGGGGCGCCGAGGTCGACCGGGTGGGGGAGACCACCGACCCGGCACTCGCCGTCACGACGACGCCCGTCGTCGTCGCCCCGCCGACCGGTGAGTTCCCCACCGGCACCGACTACGTGAGCTTCCGGCTCGACGGCGTCGCCGCGGTCCAGGCGGTCAACCTCCTGCTCGCGGACGGCCACGCCGTCTCCGACGTCGGCGGCGGCACCCTCGTCGTCGGTCCGGACGGTCTCGCCCGGGCGGCCGAGCTCAGCGAGCTGCTCGGGGTGCCCTTCGCGGCGACCGACGGGAGCGAGCTCGCCGGGCAGGACGTGCGCGGCCTGTCCGCGCTGCGGGTGGGCTACACCTCCTCCTCCGCCTACGGCGGGGAGGACGAGCTCGCGCTCACCGGTCTCGGGTTCGTCGACCCGGCGCGGGTCACCGCGGCGGGCATCGCCGACGGCAGCGTCGACCTCTCCGAGATCGACGTCCTGTGGCTGGGCACCCAGCTCCAGCTCGAGCCCGTCGTCGAGGGCGAGCCGGCCGGGCCGGTGCGCCAGGCGCTCACCGACTACTTCGCCGCGGGCAAGGGCGTCGTCGCGTCCGCCCAGGCGGGCGTGTGGGCCGGCACCCAGTTCGGGCTCTTCGAGGCCGCGGTGGTCGACGGGCCGCGCAGCGCGAACGGCGTCGTCCTCGTCGAGACGTCCGGCGCCGCCGAGGTCACTCCGGCCGCCCAGGCGTCCGGGGTCATCGCCGCGCAGGCGGAGGAGGCGGCCTTCGTCTACGGGCCCGCCTACTTCACCGGCCTGGGGGAGAACGTCGCGGTCGAGCAGACCTTCGCGGCCGAGCCCCTGCTCAGCGGCCACTGGCTGCCGAACGGGGACGGGTCCGGTGGTCCGCAGCAGGCCGCGAGCCAGCCCTCGGTGATCTCCGCCGTCGCCGAGAGCGGTACGCGCGCGCTCGTCTTCGGGACCGACCCGCTGTTCCGCACCCACCCGCGCGGCATGTTCGACGACGTCGCCGCCGCGCTGCTGTGGGCCGGACCGGAGGGCGCGCTCGTCGAGGCCCCGGTGGAGGAGCCCGTCGAGGAGCCGACCGAGGACCCGACCACCCCGGCCCCGACCGATGTGGCGACCGAGGACGCGACGACGGTCGACCCGTCGCCCACCGCCGCGCCCGGCGGAGGGGCAGGCGGTGGCCGACTGCCGACCACCGGCGTCGAGGCGTGGCCGCTGGCCCTCGTCACGCTGCTGCTCGTCGGCACCGGCGGGGTGCTCGTCGCCCGCCGTCGCCTCACGGACTGACACCGGCACAGCCTCCTGCGGGGCGGTACTCCCAGCCCGGGGGTGCCGCCCCGTCGTCATGTCTTGACGCTCGAACGTCGGCCTGGGGCGTCGTCCGGGAGATCTACACTCGGGCCATGACGACCGAAGCCAGTGACATCAAGCCGCGCAGCCGCCAGGTGACCGACGGCATCGAGGCGACGGCGTCGCGGGGCATGCTCCGCGCCGTCGGCATGGGGGACGAGGACTTCGCGAAGCCGCAGATCGGCATCGCGAGCTCGTGGAACGAGATCACGCCCTGCAACCTCTCCCTCGACCGGCTGGCCCAGGGCGCCAAGGAAGGTGTCCACGCCGGCGGTGGCTACCCGCTGCAGTTCGGGACGATCTCCGTGTCCGACGGCATCTCGATGGGCCACGAGGGCATGCACTACTCCCTCGTCTCGCGCGACATCATCGCCGACTCCGTCGAGACCGTCATGCAGGCCGAGCGGCTCGACGGCTCGGTGCTCCTCGCCGGCTGCGACAAGTCCCTGCCCGGGATGCTCATGGCGGCCGCCCGCCTCGACCTCGCCGCCGTCTTCCTCTACGCCGGCTCGATCATGCCCGGCTGGGTCAAGCTCGAGGACGGCACGGAGAAGGAGGTCACCCTCATCGACGCCTTCGAGGCCGTCGGCGCCTGCTCCCGCGGGCTCATGAGCAAGGGCGACCTCGACCGCATCGAGCGCGCGATCTGCCCCGGCGAGGGCGCCTGCGGCGGCATGTACACCGCCAACACGATGGCCTCCGTGGCCGAGGCCATGGGCATGTCCCTGCCCGGCTCGGCCGCCCCGCCCTCCGCCGACCGGCGCCGCGACGTCTTCGCCCACCGCAGCGGCGAGGCCGTCGTCGAGCTGCTCCGGCAGGGCATCACGGCGCGCGACATCATCACGAAGAAGTCGCTGGAGAACGCGATCGCCGTCGTCATGGCGTTCGGCGGCTCGACCAACGCCGTCCTCCACCTCCTCGCGATCGCCAACGAGGCCGAGGTCGAGCTGTCGCTGGACGACTTCAGCCGCATCGCCGACCGCGTGCCCCACCTCGGTGACCTCAAGCCCTTCGGCCGCTACGTGATGAACGACGTCGACCGCATCGGCGGGGTGCCCGTCGTCATGAAGGCGCTGCTCGACGCCGACCTCATCCACGGCGACTGCCTCACCGTCACCGGCAGGACCGTCGCGGAGAACCTCGAGGGCATCAACCCGCCCGACCCGGACGGCAAGATCCTGCGCGCGCTGGACAACCCGATCCACAAGACCGGCGGCATCACCATCCTCGGCGGCTCGCTCGCCCCCGAGGGCGCCGTCGTGAAGTCCGCGGGCTTCGACAACGACGTCTTCGAGGGCACCGCCCGCGTCTTCGAGCGTGAGCGGGCCGCGATGGACGCGCTCGAGGACGGGACGATCCAGGCCGGCGACGTCGTCGTCATCCGCTACGAGGGCCCCAAGGGCGGCCCGGGCATGCGCGAGATGCTCGCCATCACCGGCGCGATCAAGGGCGCCGGGCTCGGCAAGGACGTCCTGCTCCTCACCGACGGCCGCTTCTCCGGCGGCACGACCGGCCTGTGCGTCGGGCACGTCGCGCCCGAGGCTGTCGACGCCGGCCCCATCGCCTTCGTCCGCGACGGCGACAAGATCCGGCTCGACGTCGCGAGCAAGACCCTCGACCTCCTCGTCGACGACGCCGAGCTCGCGGCCCGCCGCGAGGGCTGGGCGCCCATCGCCCCGCAGTTCACCAAGGGCGTGCTCGGCAAGTACACCAAGCTCGTCCAGTCGGCGAGCAAGGGCGCCATCCTCGCCTGACGCCCCCTTCCCGTCGAGAGCTGGATCCTGCGCGCAGGATCCAGCTCTCGCGCGTTTGAGCTCCCACCACCCCCCTCCCGCCGAGAGCTGGATCGTGCACGTGCGGGGCGTGGCACGCGGGGTATACATGGGCCCATGCGAGCCATCCACGCCACGCAGGCCGGGGGCCCGGAGGTCCTCACCGTCGTCGACCTCCCCGACGAGCCGCCCGGGCCGGGGCAGGTGCGGGTCGAGGTCGCGGCCGCCGGGGTCAACTTCATCGACACCTACCGGCGCAGCGGTGTCTACCCGATGGCCTTCCCGCACGTCGTCGGCGCCGAGGGAGCGGGCCGCGTCGTCGAGGTCGGTGAGGGCGTCACCGAGCTGCGCGTGGGAGACGGCGTGGCCTGGGCGTCGGTGCCCGGCAGCTACGCCGAGCGGGTGAACGTGCCCGTCGCGGACGCGATCCCCGTTCCCGCGGGCGTCGACCTGCGCACCGCGGCAGCCCTGCCGCTCCAGGGGCTGACCGCGCACTACCTCAGCTCCTCGACGTTCCCCGTCTCGCCCGGCGACGTCGCCCTCGTCCACGCGGGCGCGGGTGGCGTCGGCCTGCTGCTCACCCAGCTCGTCGTCCGCCGGGGCGGGCGAGTGATCTCCACCGTCTCGACGGCGGAGAAGGAGCGGCTCTCCCGCGAGGCCGGCGCCGAGCTCGTCGTCCGGTACACCGAGCTGGACGACCTCACCGCCGAGCTGCCCGAGATCCTCCGTGAGCACACCGGCGGGCGCGGGGTGGACGTGGTCTACGACGGCGTCGGCAAGGCGACCTTCGACGCCTCCCTCGCGAGCCTGCGCCCCCGGGGCATGCTCGTGCTCTTCGGCGGGTCGAGCGGGCAGGTGCCGCCCTTCGACCTCCAGCGCCTCAACAGCGGCGGCTCCCTCTTCGTGACCCGGCCGACGCTCGCGCACTACATCGCCGACCGTGCGGAGCTGCTGGGGCGGGCCGCGGACCTTTTCGCCGCGGTCGAGGAGGGACTGTCGGTCCGGGTGGGCCTCGAGCTCCCGCTCGAGGAGGCCGCCGAGGCGCACCGGGCGCTGGAGTCACGCCGCACGACCGGCAAGGTGCTCCTCGTCCCCTGACCCCGCCGGCCCAGGTCCCCGATCGCCCCCGTCCCCGTCCCCTCGCCGAGCGCTGGATCCTGCTCGTGCACGATCCAGCGCTCGGCGGAAGGG